>DAOVUP010000136.1 GCA_030632525.1 Desulfobacteraceae bacterium
ATAAAAAAAAGACTCTTAATCAATTGGTCGGAGGTTCGATCCCTCTCAGGCCTACCAATAAAATCAACGGGTTATGGGTTGACGTCCATAGCCCTTTTTTATTTAATTTCGCTCTCTCCCCATCCTCCCCCATTAGGAGGCTGTCCGAGAATGAGAGATTTTCTGTTCAGATCAAGGAAGGCGAAAAAAACAGTTTTCGTTCAGACACTAGTTATATAAGGCCGTATTCCGAAAGCACCTTCTTCAGCTTCTCAAGATTGGCCGGCGTCATGTGATAAAGAGGCAGCCTCATTTCCTCCTGGATCTTTCCCATCAGCGCCAAAGAGGTCTTTACCGGAATTGGATTTGTCTCAAAGAACATGGCCTGACAAAGTGGGAGGAGTTTGTAAAAAACCCCTTTAGCCTCATCAATTCTTCCCTCTTCCCACGCCTTGACCAGATCTGCCGTATCCCGGGGAACGATATTGGCAGCCACGGAGACGACTCCTGCTCCCCCAATAGAAAGGACCGGAAGCGTCAGATTGTCATCACCCGACAAAAGGGTAATTTTGTCCCCGGCCAACTTCACAATTTCAGCCATCTGACCAAGACTACCCGATGCCTCTTTTATGGCTACCACCTCCGGGAATTCCGCTAAACGGGCCACTGTTTCTGGAAGCATGTTAACACTGGTCCGGGTTGGCACATTATAGAGGACCTGAGGCAGGGGCACCGCCTTTGCAATGGCCTTGAAATGCTGATACAACCCCTCCTGAGTCGGTTTGTTGTAATATGGGGTTACCTGCAGGGTGGCATCCGCCCCCACTTCCTTGGCATGTTTCGTCAGCTCGATCGCCTCACTTGTGCTGTTCCCGCCTGTCCCTGCAATAACAGGGACCCTCTTATTAACAGCCTCCACGGCGATATCGATAACCCTGGCGTGTTCTTTCACATTTAGAGTTGCTGACTCACCGGTCGTGCCACAGGGTACAATTGCATTAGTGCCGTTTTCGATCTGAAACTCTATTAATTGACGATATGCTTCTTCATCCACCTTCCCATCTTTAAACGGGGTTATTATTGCGACAATAGATCCTTTAAACATGACAACCTCCCTTCACAATTATTATTGTGCGTTTATCATTTACCATTGTTCAATAGTCAATATTCAATCCCGCGCATCGCGTGATCAATATTCAATCCTAAAGGGCCTCCTGGTTCAGTCGACCCTCGTAGACAATAGATGTATTGCCCTCGAGCCACACCTCGTCAAAGGAATCACCCTCACTCTCAAAATGAATGACCAATTCCTCCCCTCCCCTGGTCTTTACCCTCACCGGTGAGGCCACCATCCCCCTGATCGAAGCCACCAGGGCGGATGCGATTGCACCTGTCCCGCAGGCCAAGGTCTCGTCTTCGACCCCTCTTTCATAGGTCCTCACCGCTAACCTGTCGGGGCCGATTTTCGCCATGAAGTTGGCATTGGTCCCTTCCGGAGAAAACCGGTTGTGGTAGCGAACAGCCCGGCCATGCTCTCTTACCTGATGGTTCTCTAAGTCTTCAACATCAACCACAACGTGCGGCACCCCTGTGTTGATAAAATCGCAACTCTTCCACCCCTGCTGCAATTCCAGGTCTATGTCCAGGGAAGCAATGCCCGGCTTGGGCATAAGGATTTTTACTACACGTTCTTTGACTTCAGCCGACACCGGCCCCACTAAGGTCTCAAAGGTCATTTTGGGACCTGCGATCCCCTTTAAAAAGGCGAAACGGGACACACAACGGCCCCCGTTACCGCACATTTCCACCTCCCCGCCATCGGCGTTAAAATAACGCCATCCAAAGTCATATTTGGTTGATTTAATGACAAAGATCAGGCCATCAGCACCCACAGATTCCCTCCGTCTGCAGGCCCTTGCAACCAATCGGCCCATATCTTCTTCTTTTATATCTTCATCCCTGTTGTCAATCAGGATAAAATCATTGCCGCTGCCGCTCATCTTCCAGAATTCGATAGGTTTCATCTTCAACCCTCAGCCCTCTTGCGCTGTATTCTGGTCTTCCATCAAGAAATCGGGAATCGATTCACCTCTGATGAGGTCCTCAAAGCTCTCCCTCTCTCTTATGTTAAAATAACGATCTCCCTTGACCATCACTTCGCAAACCTTAGGTCTCGAATTATATGTGGAGGACATACTGAAGCCATAGGCCCCGGCGCTCATGACCGCCATCAAATCGCCAGGTTCAAGAATCTCCACATCTCTCCCCTTGGCCAAAAAATCCCCAGATTCACAAATAGGGCCAACTATATCGGCCCTCACTTTCTCCTTGCTACGGATCTTTACGGGCTGAATGCCATGGTATGAATTGTAGAGGCTTGGCCTCATAAGATCATTCATAGCCGCGTCCACTACAAAGAACATCTTCTCTTTGGTTGGCTTGGTATAGAGGACTTTGGTTACAAGGATCCCCGCATTTCCAACGATCACACGGCCCGGTTCAAAAATCAGGGTCAGGTCAGATGCTCCCAGCTCGGTCTGAATCGCTCGGGCATATTCCTGCGGGTCGGGAGGCGCCTCCATTTCATAGGTAATTCCCAGGCCCCCTCCCAAATCCAGATAATCTACCCGAATACCGATATCCCTTAGACGCCCAATCAATTTCTTAAGCTTCCTAAGGGCATCCACGAACGGACCCACCTCAGTTAGCTGGGACCCGATGTGGCAGGAAACCCCGACCACATCCAGACCGTTCAAACCTGCTGCCACAGAATACTGATCAAAGGCATCATTGATATCGATGCCAAACTTATTCTCTTTAAGACCAGTTGAAATATAGGGATGGGTCTTTGGATCCACATCAGGATTGACCCGGATAGCCAGCCTCGCCTTTTTACCGATCCTTTCGGCCACCTCGTTCAGCTTAAGTATCTCCTGTGCAGACTCCACATTAAACATGAGGATTCCGGTCTTAAGTGCATATTCAAGAGCCGTGACCTCTTTGCCCACCCCTGAATAGACAATCCTGATAGGTTCTACCCCTGCCCTCAACGCCCTGTAGAGTTCACCCCCCGAAACAATATCCACACCGCCTCCCAACAGGGCAAAGAGTCTCAAGATAGCCATATTGGAATTTGACTTCATGGAAAAGCAGGTCAGGTGTTTCACGTCGGAAAAGGCACCGTCAAAGACCTTGAAGTGTTGCTTCAGGGTGGCGTGAGAGTACAGATAGAGAGGTGTGCCAAGTTCCCGTGCGATAGTTGCCACAGGGACTTCTTCACAAAATAATTCGTCTTTTATGTAATTAAAATGATGCATCTTTTTGGATTGTTGATTGTTGATTGATGATTGATGATTGCGTCCTGGCCGCCGGTCCCTGGCCAATCGACAATCGACAATCATCAATCATCAATCCTGAGTTTCGCCTTGTCTGACGGTGGTCCTAAAGCCTCATCCTTTCCCATAAGCCGGACCTCGAAAAAATGTATACCTTTTTTTTCGACCCCGGGAATTTCACAGCTAAATCGATCTCCTGAAATAATTTTTTCATTTATTTTTTTAAAATCGGACATCTCGATGGGACATCCTTCGCAAGGCGGATTATCCGTGGGATACCATGCATGATAAACCCTGCACCCTGTCACACTGGATATAATTTTATCCTCACCTTGAACATATCCCTTCAAAAGGACGAGGCCGTTTTTCCATTCCCCCTTCAACTGATCCACCCTTAAGGAAAGTTTGCTCTCGGTTAAAAATGGAGGCCCCTTTTTGCCGCAGTTAGGCAAAAGCACCATGAGAACAGCCAAAAAAGCAGCCGACAGAAACACAGATAGCCGATTCAACCCTGCCGCCCCCTTTTTTGCTACATACATTGGTTTTCCGTCCATATCAAGAGAACAATTAATGCCTTTCCAATCGACAATCATCAATTTTACCCCGCCTGCCCCGTTAAATCCGTTTTGGTGGTTATTTAACTGGGGTGAAATGTATTTTCTTTTCTATTTCACTGGGGCATCAATCCCAAGCTCTCTCTTTGCCTCTTCAATTGCCTTTTTAACCATATCCGGCCCGGTTCCCCCAGGGATATTCCTCCTTGCGGGGGCCAACATAGGGTCAAGCCATTCGTAAACATCCTGATCAATCTGCCTGTTGAAATCCTTCATCTCATCGAGAACAAGTTCATGAAGTTCCTTTTTCTGGCCCATTGCAAAAAGGACCATCTTACCCACGATCTCATGGGCCTCACGAAAAGTAATACCTCTACGCACAAGATAATCGGCCAGATCCGTTGCCACCAAAAAACCTTTCTCCGTGGCCTCCTTCAGCCTCTCTCCCTTGAAGGTAATTTCTTCGAGGAGCCGGGCCATAACCTCGAGACAGATCTGGACAGTATCAGAAGAATCAAACAGGGCCTCTTTGTCCTCCTGCATGTCTTTGTTATAGGCTAAGGGCAAACCTTTCATCGTCGTCAGGAGAGAGATCAGATGGCCATAGACCCTGCCTGTTTTTCCCCTTATCAACTCCGGCAGATCAGGATTTTTTTTCTGGGGCATTATACTGCTTCCTGTACAAAAGGCATCGGAAATTGCAACAAACCCGAACTCCTGACTCGACCAGATAACGAGCTCTTCGCTCAAACGACTCATATGCATCATAAGCACTGACGCATTAAAAAGAAATTCCAACACGAAATCCCTGTCACTGACCGCATCCATGCTGTTTTGGGAAATACGGTCAAAACCTAACTCCCTGGCAACCATTTCCCTGTCCAAATCAAATGTGGGGCCTGCCAGGGCGGCGCTTCCTAACGGCATTATGTTGACCCGCCTGATGCCCTCCTGGAAACGCTCACAATCTCTTTTAAACATCTCATTATAAGCCATCAGATGATGGGCTAAGAGCACAGGTTGGGCCCTCTGCAAATGGGTATATCCGGGCATAACAATATTGAGGTTCTCTTCCGCAAGCCGGATCAAGGCCCTCCGGCTTTCCTTGATCAAGCCAATTACACCTTGAATGGCGTCCCTGACATAGAGTCGAACGTCCAAGGCTATCTGATCATTCCTACTCCTCCCCGTGTGGAGTTTTTCCCCTAAGGCCCCGACCTTGTCCACCAAAGCCTTTTCCACGAGGCCATGTATGTCTTCATAATCTTCATCGAAGGAAAACTCTCCATGGTCTAACTCTCGTTTGATCTTGCCGAGGGCCTCCACAATATCGGTTGCTTCTTCGTCTGTGATTATCCCCTGATTGGCCAACATCCGGCAATGGGCGATACTGCCTTCTATATCATAGGAGTAAAGGTGGTGATCAAAACCGATTGAGGCATTAAACCTGTTAACCAATGCGTCAGTTTCCTGGCTGAAACGGCCACCCCAAACCTTCTTAGTCATGACTGATCCTCTTGGAAATGGAAATTTGAAATTTAATGCGCCCGTAAAAAGCTCTCTTTACGGGCAATTACGAATTATTGTCAGCAGTTAG
>DAOVUP010000269.1 GCA_030632525.1 Desulfobacteraceae bacterium
CGGTTGCTATGCGCCGAGAGGGGAATACCAGATTATTCTCGATTATCTGGAACCAATGGGGGTGGGGGCCCTGGCCTTGGCCTTTGAACAGGTTAAAAAGAAACTGGCAGGCATGGGGGTTTTTGACAAAGATATCAAAAAGCCATTACCCTTTCTGCCCAAGAGGGTTGCAGTCATAACATCCCCCACCGGGGCGGCCATCCGTGATTTCCTCAAAATTATCCGCAGGCGATTTGCCAATATGGAAATACTAATCGTTCCGGTCAGGGTTCAGGGAGATCAGGCCTGCGAGGAGATTGTAAATGCCCTTGATCTAATTAACCGGGAGTTAGCGGTAGATGTTATTGTCCCGACACGGGGGGGTGGCTCCCTCGAAGATTTATGGGCCTTTAACCAGGAAGATCTTGCCCTCGCCATCAGGAAATCCGGAATACCGGTCGTCTCTGCAGTGGGCCATGAAATCGATCTAACAATCTCTGACCTTGCGGCGGATTTCAGGGCGCCCACGCCTTCCGCGGCCGCCGAACTCTTAGTGGTGGAAAAAGAAACCCTCATCAATCGTTTGGATCAGGCTAAGACCCGGCTTATATCAGGAATGGGGCTAAAAATAAGGAGTCTGGCCGATGAATTGAACCGCCTGAAAAACAGGATTCAGGATCCGAGGAAAGGCTTAGCGAATTTATGGATGAGGCTTGATGAGATTCATCTCAGACTGATCAGGGTTATGGATCTGGTCATCAGGGACAAAAGGAAGGGGCTTGGGGCAGAAATTCGGGCGCTGCGTCTCTACTCTCCGGTTAACAGGATAACTGCCATCAGGCAAAACCTCGATTTTCAAAGGGCAACCCTTGTCAGGGTCATGCAGAGGCGGCTCAGGGAGGCGCAGATGAGCCGCTCCCTTTTGGAGAAGAGGGTAAATGATTTAAACCCTTTATCAGTCCTGAAACGGGGATACAGCATTACCCTGAAGCTGCCTGAAAAACGGGTCTTGAAGGATGTTTCAGGTGTGGGAAAAGGGGATCAGGTTCAGGTCCTTTTAGGAGAAGGGGAGTTAGAGTGCCTGGTTGAAAAGGTGACCACCCCGTAAATTAGCTTACTTTGGGAGATGTTGAGCAATATCTCCTGGAGCATCTCTTTAAGAGCCTTTCGAGATAAAGTTTTTTTCCATTCGTCGGTGCGGATAACGGTATAAAATGATTGACAGATCCCCTTCTTTTTATCGTTCCATTCGAATGTGAACCCGGTCTTGACCGCTCCTTTAGCGGAGGATTCTTCAATGGGATAATCCCGACGTCCGTGGGCCCAGTTGATGATGTGTGAGTAAAAAATCAGCGCACGATCCAGAAGAATGTAGATAAACTGGATATTCTCTATGGGGCCGATTCGAATCTGCTGACCGCCCAAATTCAGCCCCACCACCTTTGCCCTGGCTAACCGTTTCCCCCCGCCAAAGGCCGCCCATCCGGCCCCTAAGAGCCCGCCTGCGGTGGTAAAGATACCGAATGTCAGCCCGGCCGCCGCAAGGTCCAGGGCCGCACCGATAGCGCCCCCTGCCATCCCCGCGGCAGCAATTAACTGCTTCGGGGTCAAGCCTAAGAGTTGCCAGGTCTTTTTGCTAAAGAGATCTTCACTCAGAATAGAATGTGCGGGAAGGGGTAAGTTGAAGATATTATGCTTAAAGAGCTTTCGAATTTTCCCATGCGCCCTTTTCTCCATTCTTTCAATAACCCGGTTATACTCTTCCCGGAGGCCCCTTTTCAGGGACTTTTCGTCGCTGTTTCTTGTGTAAATCTTAGTAATCGAATAACCCAGACATTCCTCCAATAGATCGCAAATGATTTCAGCGCTCTGGCTGTTACGTTGCTCCCAGTCCTTTTCAAAAGCCGAGATCACCGTCTCTAAGGCCGGCCCCCAGTCCTGGTCAATCCCCTTCAGATTCTCTAAGAGTTCTATCCGCTCCGCATAGGTCGCCTTATTGGCATTGAAGACCCGAATCGCATTAAAATGTTTGCGGAATTCCATCTTCCACTGTTCTAAGTAGACAGTTTCATCCTCTTTGCAGTTGATAATCGCCATGCGTGGACGACCGGTCAGGCGGAGGATTTCCATCTCCGCCAGATCCACTTTTCGGACCGGCCTCGATCCGTCCACCACATAGATGATCCCGGCGCCTCGGGCAATAGGTTCCAGGAGCCTGGCGTCGTCTTGGAAGTCCGGTTTTCCGGCATGGATTTCTAAGTAGGCCTGAAGCATGCGGTCATCGGTTTCCTGGTAATTTTTTATCCAGGCCAAAGTTTTTCTCGGGTTCTGGAACCCGGGGGTATCTATAAAACGGATAATTTCCTGCCCGTCGATGATGACCGGAAAGGCTTGACACTCCATGGTTTCTCCGGGATAGGGTGTGACCCGAACACTGTCATCTTCGGCTAATGTGGATACGACAGCCGATTTCCCTTCGTTGGGATGACCGACAATGGCAAATTCAGGAATCATATAGACCTAACCCGGCGAAGCCGGAATTGACTATTGAATATTGAAAATTGAATATTTGTAGGAGTCGCTTCGCTCCGTCATTTTTTGATAGGTCTTTTAAGAATTTAAAGAATTTCTTAAAATATTCAATTTGGCTGTGGCAGAAATTTGTTCACCATGAAGCACACGAAGAGCACGAAGAGACCATAAAACCATCAGAAGCTCATTTTTCGTGCCCTTCGTGTGCTTCGTGGTAACAGCTTTGTTTGGTTCGACGTTCATCTTTTTCCGCCATTGGCCACCAGCCTCTCCAACCCGAGGTAGGGATCTCCCAAGGCCTTCAGTTTCTTATGCCATACATCCCACTCTTCCTCTTTCACCTCGGTGAAGACAGCCCCCTGTTTGGGCCGACCGATCA
>DAOVUP010000247.1 GCA_030632525.1 Desulfobacteraceae bacterium
ATTTGATGGACAGATAACCAAGACAGATGATCCCTATGATCATAAAAAAACCAACAGCCAGTTCAAGATCAAACTTTTTCATGCATCCCTCCCTCCCCCTCCCCTGAGCCACTTTCCCCGACAAATGCCCGGACAATCGGGTCTTTGGAAGAAAATAACTCTGAGGGAGTTCCATCAGCCCATACCACACCCTCATGGAGCATGGCCACCCTGTCGACAATGGTAAAGACCGTCGAAATCTCATGGGTCACGATAATCCCTGTAAAATGAAGTCGCCAGTGACAGGAATCAATGAGTTTAATTATGTCATGACCTGTAACCGGGTCAAGGCCTGTGGTTGGTTCATCAAATAGCATGATTTCCGGATCTCCAACCAGCGCCCTGGCGAGAGCAGCTCGTTTCACCATTCCCCCGCTGATCTGGGACGGATATTTGTATTCCGAACCTGACAGACCGACATTATCCAATTCCTCTAAGACCCTCGCCTGAATACGTCTATCGCTCAACTTAGTCTTTTCCTTTAGAGGAAAAGCAACGTTTTCGAAAACATTCATGGAATCAAAGAGAGCCCCCCCCTGAAAGAGAAAACCCAGCCGGTCCCTCAAGGCCGTTAAACTTCTCCCTTTAGCCACATCCATCTCTCTGCCGTTCACCACCACACGGCCCTTCTCAGGTTTCATCAGCCCTGCCACATGCTTCAAAAGCACACTCTTTCCGCAGCCGCTTCTCCCTATCAGGGCGAGGACCTCACCCTTCATAACCTCCAGAGAAATACCTCTGAAGACCTCATTTCCATCGAAGGATCTGTAAAGATTCTCAATCTTGATCATGCTCATAATTATAAATGCCTAAAGTGCCTAAAGTTGTGGTACGCCTTCGGCGTATAAGTTTAAAAAATCAACCATACTCCTTAACTTTAAGCACTCCACATTTCACACTTCAAACTTAGCCAACTTTAGGCACTCCAAACTCCAAACTTCAATCTTTACAGACTTTAGAACAAGATGGAAGTCATAAAATAATCCCAGACAAGGATCAGCACCGACGAAAGAACAACCGCCTGCGTGGTCGCCTTGCTGACGCCCTCTGAACCGAAACCCGTAAATATCCCGGCATAATAGCCTTTAAAACAGCATACCCAGGTAATTATAACACCAAAGCTGAGAGATTTATAGAATCCCTCCATGATATCCTGCATTTCCACATAGCTGGCCATCTCTCCAAAATAGGTGCCTGCCCCTACCCCGAGGAGCTTCCCCCCGATCAAATATCCACCAAAAATTCCGACCACATCAAAGATGGCGGTCAGCAGGGGGAGACAGATCATGGCCGCTAAGAGATTGGGGACCACCAGATAACGGTAGGGATTCAAACCCATCAGCTCTAAGGCGTCGATCTGTTCGCTCATACGCATGATCCCGATCTCGGCGGTAATGGCAGAGCCTGCCCGACCCGTGACCATCAAAGCTGACAGGACCGGCCCCAACTCCTTGATGAGGGCAAGACCCACCATTGGCCCTAAAAAGGCATCGGATCCGAATTTACTCAAGCTGTAAAACCCCTGGAACCCCAAAACCATCCCTGTAAATCCCCCTGTAAGAAGGATTAGGACCACCGATTGCAGACCTATAAAGCGGATCTGCTTGAGAAACCGGTTAAACTTAATGGGAGGAATAACCATGAAAAGGACGGCCTTTACTAAGAAAAGGCCCATAATCCCCATCCTGCGCACATATTCGAGTGTGAAAGCGCCTGACCTTCTTATGGCAGAAATGGCTGAGTGGTTGAGTGGTTGAGTGGTTGAGAATCTTTTTATGAAAAACATGGGCGTAAGTTTTGCAGAACAGGCTCTGGATGTCAAAAAAAATCGACTCAAAAGGGAGATGTAAGCCGTTATAGGATCAGAATCTCCACATATCCCCGGGGATTTTCCACATTCGGTTTTCAAATAGCGCATACTTATGATAGTGTGCGTATCGGATTTGAAGATATATCTGTCACAAGCACATTTCATGAAATC
Source organism: Desulfobacteraceae bacterium (assembly GCA_030632525.1). Classification (GTDB taxonomy): domain Bacteria; phylum Desulfobacterota; class DSM-4660; order Desulfatiglandales; family Desulfatiglandaceae; genus Desulfacyla. Next base: position 2,021 of record DAOVUP010000247.1, read on the forward strand.
GGAGCCTAAATGCCCAAGATCAAGATCATTGTCGTCGGCAACACCAAATCGTCTTTTATTAAGGAAGGAGAGCGGATCTATTTAGAGAGGCTGCGACGGTACACTAGCACGGAATGGGTTGAGGTAAAGCCCCAAAAAGTCCGTAAGGGGCGGTCAAGTGCAGAGATATTAGCCGCTGAGGGCCAATCCATAGATAGAAAATTTCTCTCAGGGGATCATATTATAGTCTTAGATATTGGAGGGAAAGAATATGACTCGGAAGGGTTAGCCAAATGGATCGAACGGCTCTCATTAAGAGGGAAAAGCCTCTGTTTTGTTATGGGAGGCCCATTAGGGCTATCAAAGAAGATCCTGCACTCTGCAGATGAAATCCTTTCACTCTCAAAATTGACACTGACACATGAAATGAGTCGTCTTCTTCTCCTTGAACAGCTTTACAGGGCCTACACCATCATCAGGGGTGAAAAATACCATAAATAGTGACCCACAAATTTTCAGGCAACCCTTATTCCGTGACTTTTGAAAAATGCTTCCCGCTTTCAGCGGGATTCAAGATCAAGGCGCGTGAGGATTTTAACCACAGGAATACATTGAGTATTTAGAGGATTAAAATCCGAACACAACGCAGAGATTGGGCAGATAAGCGCAGACTTCGAAAGGGGGCGTTTTTCAAAGGTCTCATTCCTTAGGGCCGGCATCTAAGGCTATGGCTATCTTACTCTTGAGCTCCGACAGGTCAAATGACTTTATCACATAATAATCCGCGGCAATCGATTTCATATCTTCCTTAAAGGTGTCATAAGCCGTACAGAGCACGACCGGGAGGTCGTAAAACTTGTTTCGTATATCCTGCAGTAGATCCAGACCGTTGTAATCCACCATTTTGATATCCAGCACCACAAGGTCAGGCTTTTCTTTCTCGATTTTTTCCAGCAGCAGATGACCGTTCTCCGCTGTAATCACTTCATAGCCCGCATCACCAAGTTCCTCTGAATAAAGGTAGCGGATATGTTCTTCATCATCCACAATCAGTATTTTTGCCATACTTTAGCCTCCAATATTTGAGATACGGATCAGCTAACCTATACTATACCATACCAAAAGATCTCAGGGTTTGCAACCCACTCCAAATTCCACCAACCCCGGTTCTCTTTACCTCACTTTAAATCTTAGGCACTCTAAACTCAAAACTTTGCATACTTCAGGCACTTCTCAATATTGATAGAAGCCCCTCCCTGTCTTTCTACCAAACCACCCTGCATCAACGTATTTTCTCAGAAGAGGGCAGGCCCTGTACTTGCTATCG
>DAOVUP010000125.1 GCA_030632525.1 Desulfobacteraceae bacterium
AGAATAAGCATCTTTCTCATTGCCTCTAACAGTAAAGACCTCTTTAACAATACAGGGAAAGCAGAGTCCTTCGGTATAACCGCCTTATAATCCGGAAACTTCGCTTCGAGGAGACGTATAACTAATAACGCGTTATCTTTCTTCGCAACGCACTCTTTCTGCTTAAATCCTATTTCAATGGCTCCCCCTTCCGACGCAAGCCTGTTCAGTTCAGACATACCTTTCTTGGGAATCATTACCCCTTTTCCCAAATCCAGAAGACCAACATTTAAGACCGTCTTATCGATAAGTGAAAGCCTGTGGCCATCCGTCGCAATCATCCTCAGAAAATCATCTCCTTCATCATGAGAAACCCTTTCAGTAAAAACCCCCGACAATTTGAAACCCGCCTCCTCTAAGGTTACTGCATAGATAGTTTTGTTGATCATATCAGCTAATGTATCTGCATCTATTTCAACCATTGCCACACCTTCAGGTTCAATAAAAGCAGGGAATTCATCAGGAGATATACATGCAAGATCAAATCGCGCCACCCCATCGGAAATATAGACCCAGTTATTCTCTTTCATCTTTAGCGTAAATGTTTCTGCTTTGCTTTCCTTTAGTATTTCAAATAGTTTTCTACCCGAAATAGTTATGCTCCCTTCCTGGATGATATCAGCAGAGATCGTTTCCTGAAAACCGAGTTCCAGATCGGTGGCTGAAAGCCGAACATTTGATCCGGAGGCATCAAAAAGAATAGTTGAAAGAACAGGCATGCTGCTTTTTCTTTCTATAATGCTTTGAACCCGTGACACTGATTTCAAAAGTTCGTTTCTGGCGATCTTTATTTCCATGGTTCCCTCCAGCATTTCAACATTGTTTTATTTTTTATTTCTTAAATATAAAAGATAATCACCATAATAAGGGGTGTCAATTTGTCAGATACTCCGCTATTCTATTGAAATTAAAGAACTACTTTTCATAGAATTCTGAAAAAAAGATAACATATTAGACAGACAGAGAGCCCTCGCTCTTAAATAAAAAGTTTTTAAACAACTTTTGAAAAATGATTTAGACAATTATAGCTGTTTATGGGTTCAGGCACTAACTACCCTGTTTCCGGGCTAAGAGCATTTGTATGGTATTAATATCATTTAATGTCCCTTTGTTTTGGGATTTACCTTGTTCAATACGTTTTACTGCATAAATAATCGTGGAATGATGCTTATTTCCAAATTCATTCCCGATTTCCTTTAAAGAATAGGAGGTCAATTTTTTACTTAGATAGATGGCCACCTGTCTCGGATATGAGAAGGTTTTTTCTCTTTTGTTCGACAAAAGATCTCTTAGGGCTATATTGAAATATTTTGCTGTAACTCTTTGGATTTGGCGCAGATCCATATCGCTGACGGTATGGTTTTTTTTCTTTATGATCGAGTCAACGACGGATATGTCTATTGAACGTTTATAAAAGGAGGCATATGCTTTAAGTTTGACAAGATATTTGTTCAGGGTCTTTAGATTGTCTGTGGCGTTTGCCAAGAAAAAGATCACGTTATCAGGTAGGACCAGATCTTTTTGTTTGGCAGATTTTTTGATGATTTTCATCTTAGTTCTTTGACTGGGGGCGTTGATTTCTGTTATGAGGCCCCACTCGAGACGCGACCTTAGCTGAGGGAGGAGGTTGGGGATCTTGCCCGGTGGAGAAGTGGCGGCTATAGCTAACTGTTTGTCAGATTCAAGAAAGGAGCTACAGAGAGCTAAAAATTCCTCCTGCGGTTTTTTATGTTCGGCAATGATGTGCAAATTGTCGATTAGGAGAAAGTCAGGACAGCCGTCTCTTTCCCAAAAATGATCAGCACTAATTGAGTTGTCCGAGGATAAAAAATCCCTGACAAAACGGTCAGTGGAAAGGTACATAATATTTGCGAACGGATCTTTTTTGATGACGAGATTGCCTATGGCATTTAATAGATGGGTCTTTCCGAGGCTAAGCTCACTGAAAATATAAAGAGGATTGTAGTTATTGGAGGGTCCCTCTGCTATTTCTAAGGCGGAAGAGTAGGCAAGGCGGTTGCTGTTTGCTGTAACGAAGCTGCTAAAGGTGCTCACAGGATTGATCTCTTGAAAGACACTTGTACCCGAGTCCGTGTGAGCTTTCTTTTTTGGGAGCTCTTTCTGTTTCGAAGATGCGGTAGTGGTAAAACGGATCTTAGGAAGGGTCTTCAAGTTTTTTCTAAAAACTGTTTGAATCTGATCTATATAATTATCTTGCAGCCAGCGGGCGACGAATTGATTTGGAACCTCGATGATGGCTTGATCCTGGTCGATTTTTTTGAGTGATACCCTTGATAACCATGTCTCGAATTCGGACTCAGGGATGCCTGATTTAAAATCTCTTTTTATTTGGTCCCAGATATAATTTTTTATTGTCATGGCAATTAGTTAAGAGGTATGAAACTGATTTTGCATAATCAGTGAATAATATGAGATCTTGATCAAAATATCAATGAAAATCTTAATTAGTTTGGTTTAGAGTTGGTGCCTGTGTAAAAAGTCACTGACCCGTTTTCGTCATTCCCGCGCACGCGGAAATCCAGGGAAATCATCCCGCGGCGGGACCAGACTCCCGCGTTCGCCGGAGTGAGGGCCTTGGAACTTTTTACAAGACTATAAAAGTTCAAAAACTTCAAGTTTGACAGTCTCTTCACAAGCCATTTCCGGTAAATGTCTCGTAAAATGTATCTTCCAAAGAAAGAAGCTAAACATAATTCTGGCAACCTTGAATAGTCGTTTAGAATACTTAGAATTTGTGGAACAAATAACAGGAGGAGATTATGACATATTCAATTGCTCTGGCTGGTAAAGGAGGTACCGGAAAAACGACAATGGCCGGTATGTTGGTCAAATACCTTGTGGAAAAAGGGAAGACACCGGTTCTCGCTGTTGATGCAGACGCCAACGCTAACCTTAATGAGGTGTTGGGGCTCCAGGCGTCACAAACTTTAGGCGATGCCAGGGAGGAGATGAAGACAGGGGTTTCTCCGGGTATGACAAAGGATATCTTTATGGAGATGAAGTTGCAGGAGGCGGTCATAGAAACGCCTGGTTTTGATTTGATTGTTATGGGGAGACCTGAGGGGGCAGGATGCTATTGTGCCGCCAACACGCTCCTTACGCAATCCTTGGAGAGGTTGATTGACAACTATAGTTTTGTTGTTATTGATAATGAGGCCGGGATGGAACATATAAGCCGGCTGACAACAAATGATATTGAGATACTCCTTGTCGTATCCGACCCAACCCGGAGAGGACTTCAGGCGGCACATAGAATTGTTGAACTAACAGATAAATTAGCCTTGAATATTGGCCGCAAATTGGTCATAGTTAACAGACTCAGAGATGGGCAGACCGAGTCTTTGGATCAGGCCTTAGACGAATACAAACTGGAGCTTGTGGGGGTGGTGCCGGAGGATCGGGAGGTCCAGAAGTTTGATCTTGATGGGAGACCCACTATAGAATTGCGAAAGGAAAACGAGGCCGTGAAAGCGGCATATGAGATTTTTGAGAAAATCCTGCAGGGATGATAATTTACATTTCCCATGAGAAGGGCTTTTTCTTTCATAACTAACTATATATTGTATTATGATTTTCTTTAAGTACAATATAGGGTATACTGCAAAGGTATAAAACCCCTTTAAATTGCTGGAAAAAATACTTGACAATGAATAGAGATTCATCTAATTTACCTCGAAAGACCTCAAAGGCAGAGGTATTTTTTTGCCCTGCCTTTGTTATATTTTTCACAAAAGGTTTGAAAAGGTATTTTGGTGAAGTGTAGAGCGGTAGAACCGATCGTGCCGCGGACTGTAAACAGAGAAAAAATTTAGGCAAGGAGGTACAATAAATTGGCTTTTGAGATTCCCGAACAGCCCTATTCTGGAAAAATAGGGGAAACCACAGTTGGAGCAGGCAGTAGCGCTGTTAAGCTGGGAGGGGAAGATTCATACCCGTTTCATCTCTTTGAGGGGGATATGCCGAATGCCCCTAAGATTGCCATGGAGATCTGGGATTATGACCCCTCTGACGAGTGGCCGGCAGCAGCCGTTGCGCCGTTTAAGGATGTGATTTCTTCGCCCGAGGCCTGGGCAAAGAAGTGCGTTGATGAGTATGGCGCAGACATTATTGTACTTCAGCTTAAGAGCACGGATCCCAATGGAATGGACAGGAGCGCTGACGAAGCCGCAGCGGTGGCCAAAAAGGTTTCAGATGCGGTTGATGTGCCGCTTGTCCTGTGGGGTACGGCTAATAATCAGAAGGATGAAGAGGTCTTAAAAAAGATTTCTGAACTATGCGAGGGAAAAAATGTTGCCTTAGGGCCGGTTGAAGAGGCAAACCACAAGGGTGTGGGTGCAAGCGCCTTAGGTTACGGCCACACCATTATCTCTTCCTCACCCATAGATGTTAATCTGGCGAAACAACTGAATATTCTTCTTGGAAATCTTGGCGTTACGTCTGAAAAGATAGTGATTGATCCCACTACGGGTGGTCTGGGTTATGGTCTTGAGTACAGCTATTCGGTTATGGAGCGTATAAAAATGGCCGCCCTTACGCAAGAAGATGACAAGCTCCAGGTACCGATGATCAACAATGTCGGCAATGAGGTCTGGAAGTGCAAGGAGGCACAGGAGAGTATTGATGCGGCCCCCACCTTAGGAGACCCGGAGAGACGTGGAATTCTTATGGAGTCCACCGCCGCTGTTGCATATCTTTTGGCCGGGTCTGATATTGTTATTTTAAGGCATCCTGAAAGCGTGCGTCTTACGAGGTCATTTATTGATCTGATGATAAATGGCGGGCTTGCAAGCGATGTGGAGGAGATATCCAAGAGTCTGGAGCTTGAAGAGGCAGACCTGATTTCCATCTCGCCTGAGCCTGACCTTGATTTTGGGGAGGCAGAGGCTGCTCCAAAGGAAAAACCCGTTGCACCGAAGAAAGCAGCCGCTAAAAAGCCGGAAGCGGCCCCAAAAGAAGAAAAAAAGGAAGAGAAAAAGGTTGAAGTAAAGGCTGAGGCTAAAAAAGAAGCCAAACCGGAAGTGGATAAAGAGGCAGAAGCCAAGGCAAAGGCTGAAGAAGAAGCCAAGACCAAGGTAGAGGCGGAAGCCAAAGCAAAGGCCGAGACCGAGGCCAAGGCCAAGGCCGAAGCAGAGGCGAAAGCGAAGGCCGAGGCGAAAGCCGCAGCAGAGGTAAAGGCAAAAGCTGAAGCAGAGGCAACGGCCAAAGCGGAAGAGGTGGCCAAGAGAGAGGCAGAAGAACAGAAGATAAAGGAAAAACGGGCCAAGGAACAGGAAGGACGGCTTGCCAAGAAGGCATCCGGTGCTCCTAAAAAGGCTTCCATGACCGCTGCAAAGGAGCAGAAAACCAAGCAACAAAAGACAGTTAGCAAGTTCAAACGGGTACGCAGGTAGGGGTATCTAAAAATAATCAAACGAACAAAATAAATATGAGGAGGAACCTCTAATGACAGAAGACAAACCAAAGGTAGTTAAGATCGAAAAGAAGAAAAAAGTGGTTGATCCTGTGGCAGCCTCGGTAGATGTTGCATCACAGGAGATGATAGCAAGGAGCACGGAGCTGGGCGTAGAAACGATTTTTGATC
>DAOVUP010000252.1 GCA_030632525.1 Desulfobacteraceae bacterium
ATATCTGCCATGTTGGTCAACCGAGGCAAAACGTGTGATATCATCATTCAGTGGGTCGGATTGAGGGTTGGGATATGTCATGGGAAGCACATCAAATCCGGGAATTAGAAAACGTGAGATACCTTGACAGAAACCAAACATATCATCAAGTTCAAAAACCTGTGGTATCTTCAATTCGGATAGATGGAGTGAACCTGAGATATCTGCTTCCATCTTTCACGTTTGGCCGTTGGTGTGGTATATTTGAGAGTATTTAAAAAATGGCGGTATCTGTGATATGCCAAGTCGCCTATAGTTGGTATATTTCCGAGGGACAGATGTTGGGGAGGCGAGCTAGCCCTTTAGGGTAAGCTCGCGGAACCTCCCCAACTCTTTAACTCGGGGAGTCATCGAACATTTTTCCTGATCTTCATAAACCCTGTTTGAGCGTTTCTCAAATCAGGTGGGTGAAGTTTGCATCTATACTTCATCGCGCATCCATCAAAATTATGCAAGATTAACGTACCTAACCCAAATATTACCAGTTCAATTCACTCCCAAATCCTCTTCCAAGGCATAACGTGCCGCCCCTAAGATGGCTGTGTGGTCATTGAGGATGACTCTAACTGGCATCTTTTCAAGAAGGCTTTTAAAACGTCCTTTGTTTGCAAACGCATTCATAAAGACACCATCAGCCAATGCGGGCAGGATCTTTGGAGGGATGCCGCCTCCTAAATAGACGCCACCGGTGGTAAGAACGGTGAGGGCCAGGTTACCGGAGATCGACCCTAAAATAGAGGTGAACATGCTCAGGACCTTCAGGCAGAGAGGATCTTTTTTTTGTATGGCAGCCTCTGTAATTGCACGGGCCGGATCCATTCTCTCGAGGTCCCGGGCCAGCCAGCTGGTGACCCGATATCTTCCTGTTTCTTTCAGATACGAGAAGATGTTCAAGATCCCCGGGCCTGATACAATCCTCTCAATACTCACATGCCCGTAATGCTCGTGCATGTACCTCCACAGGAGCACCTGGTCCTCGTCAGTAGGGGCAAAATCAACGTGCCCTCCCTCCGAAGAGATAGGGATGTATCTTCCGTCATGCCAAATAAGCATCGAGGTTCCAAGACCCGTACCCGGCGCTGCCAGGGCAATATTACCCCCTTTTCGGAGTCTCACCTTGTTCAAGGGGTAGAGTTCACGACTATATAGAAGAGGTATGCCCAGAGCGGTTGCAACAAGATCGTTGATAAGCCGTATATTCCACCCGAAACGCCTCGCTATACTCCGTTCCGAAACATTCCAGGGCAAGTTGGTGGTCTTGCACCGCCCATCTATCACAGGGCCGGCAATGGCAAAGCACACATCGGTTATTGATGCCGGGTGTTTTTCAATAAACTGTTCTACGATACCTTCCAAGCCCAGTGCCTCGCGGCACGAATATGACTCTACAACCTGAGCCACCGGTCTGGTTTTTCCATGGGAATAGAGGGCGAGATTTGTCTTGGTCCCTCCGATGTCGCCGGCCAGAATCAATCTGTCTTTATTTATGTCTGTCATATTTTTACCCTACGGGACAGCCAGAGATATCCGGGCTGTTTTTCTCGCCTCTTACCGGCCCCTTCAGGCTAAATGATATAGGGCGCTCAGGTAGAGAGTGTAGAAACATCCGTCAAAAAAGACATCAGGGCACGGTTGAAGGCTTCGGTCTGTTCTATGTTTGAAAGATGAGCTGCAGAGGGGAGCACCACCAGCTTAGACTCGGGGATGCGATCGTGCATCGCCCGGGACGCGTCCACGGGAGTACCGGGATCATCCTCGCCGACCATGATAAGAGTGGGAGCCTTTATCTCAGAGAGTCTATCTAAATAATCGAGTCCCCGTATGGCCTCGCTGCAGCCAGCATAACCGTCCACCGGTGTTGCCAGGAGATGACGTCGGATGACATCTACCATGGGAGGGTTGCGGGCAATATAGGGAGGGGTAAACCAGCGTTCCAGGGTGGACTGGACCAGGGCCGTCATCCCTTCTCTGCGGGCCAGGTCAATCCGCTCCTGCCAGACCGGGTCGGCCTCTTTTGGAAGTACGGCGGCAGTATCACACAGGGTTAGGCTCTTAAACCTTTCAGGATTATCCAAAACGATGCATTGGCCGATCATTCCGCCCATGGAGAGCCCCACCCAGTGCACCACATCCATATCCAGGGCATCTAATAACGCCATGGCATCTTCCCCTAATTGCGCGAGCGTGTAAGGGGGCGCCGGCGCATCGGTCCCGCCGTGACCCCGGGTATCATAACAGAGTACCCGGAAATGACGGTTCAATTCGTCCATCTGGGGCCGCCACATCACCAGGCTCGAGGCGAGGGAATGGCCCAGCACCACAACCGGTGTGTCTTCCTTACCGGATAGTTCGTAATTCATATATATGCCATTAGCTTTGATCTTCATGGGTTTCTCTCCTCTACTATCTCTTTTGGGCGGGGAACCTCTTGATCCGGATCCTGTGAACCCCCGTTTATATAAACTTCTCTAACTGCCTGGACTGAATCATTCCGTTCCTTAATATTTGAGGGGGATCAACTGTCACATCAAGTATTGTGGAACCGATCCCCCCTGCGGTTTCTCCTACATCTATAATCAGATCAATACCTCCCTTAAAAGAGCCCAATACCTCTTTTGCACTACAACAGGGGGGGGAGCCCGAGATATTGGCGCTTGTCCCGGTTACCGGTACTCCGATTGCCTGAGCCAGTGCCGTGGCCAGAGGGTGATTAGATAATCTGAGACCAATTTTGCCCGTATCAGCGGTCAGTAGGGGAGAAGTCTTTTTCGAAGCCTCAAAGACCAGGGTCAAGCCCCCGGGCCAGAATTCATTGATGAGCTGTTGCGCAACAGGGGGAATCCGGATCACATATTCTGATAACAGCTCTACAGAAGGGATCAAAAGCAGAATCGGATGCTCTGCTTCTCTCATTTTTAAAACAAAGAGCCTCCTGATTGCCTCTTCATTAGTAGCGTCCACCACAAGACCGTAAAAAGATTCTGTGGGGCAGGCAACAAGACCACCCTGCAAGAGGACTTCCTTCGCTCTCTTGAGGGTGTGTTCGTGATCTGTGGAAACGTCAAGCCGAATGATCATTTTTTATATAGGGATTTACAATTTGCATTTATGCCGTAGGGAGTTGTCTTAAAAGATGAACGTCCAACATCGAATGAAAAAGCAAACACCCAGGTAAGCGAAGACTCCGATACC
>DAOVUP010000126.1 GCA_030632525.1 Desulfobacteraceae bacterium
GGGCTGGAAGGGAGGAAAAAGGAGGACACCGATGAAGACGAAGAGGATGGCCTATTTCAACGTTCGATCGATCGGACGTCTTAGAAAGATCGGAGGTGTTTGATGAAACGGATATTGACCATAGCCGGTTCCGATTCCGGAGGCGGCGCGGGAATTCAGGCGGACTTGAAGACCATCACCGTGCTGGGCAGTTACGGTATGAGCGCGATAACCGCCCTCACGGCCCAAAATACATTAGGTGTGCAAGGGGTTCATCCCGTACCCATCGATTTCATCAAACTGCAGATGGCGTCGGTTCTTTCCGACTATGGTGCAGATGCGGCGAAGACAGGGATGCTCGCCACCTCGGAAATCGTTCTGACGGTGGCTGAGCAGTTGAGACGCTACGGGGTCAAACCATTGGTGGTTGACCCGGTCATGGTGGCAAAGAGCGGGGACGCACTTTTGTCACAAGATGCACGGATCACAGTGAGGGAAGTTCTCTTGCCCATGGCCCATGTGGTGACCCCCAATCTTCCCGAGGCATCGGAGCTCTGCGGATTTCCCGTTGAGGACCTTGATACAATGAAAGAGGCGGCTAAGAAGATCCGTCAACTGGGGCCCCGGTTTGTGGTGGTCAAAGGTGGGCACCTTGAAGGCGATGCAGTGGACGTGCTCTTTGACGGGGAGAACTTTCAAACCTTCGAGACCCCTCGTCTGAACAACCGGAACACCCACGGAACGGGGTGTACCTTTTCGGCGGCCCTGGTCACCCTTTTGGCCCAGGGTTTCACCGTGCCAGAGGCGGTAGGAGAGGCCAAAAAATTCATTACCCGGGCCATTGCCATGGGTCTGGATTTTGGCTCCGGGCAAGGCCCCACAAACCATTATGCCTATCTGCTTCGATCCCAATCACTTTCCTAAACAGAATTGGCTGAATATACTGTCTAAGACGTCTTCACCTGTGGTCTCTCCCGTAATTTCTCCCAAGGCGTCGAGCCCGCTTCTAAGTTCTAAGGCGATAATTTCCATCGGTGCCTCTTCCCCTTTTCTGTGCTCCGCATCCTTGAAAAACTGAAGCGCATTGTTCAGGGCGTGCCGATGCCTTATGTTGGGGACCGCGTGAGAGGATATTGTATCCAGTCGGCCTTCAAGGATGCAATCCTTCATTGCCTTCTTCAGTTGATCAAGCCCCTGGCCGGTAAGGGCTGAAATCTTGACTGAAGGGAAAAGAGAAAGCGCTTCGGAGTCTGCTCCCGGACCGAGTTTGGAGGGCAAATCGATCTTGTTCATAACTATCAAGGTTTTCTTTCCTTTGGATTGAAGGATAGTATCCAGATCGTCCTGACCCAATGGTCGGCTTTGGTCAATGACAATCAACACAAAGTCTGACTCCTTCAATTTCCGTTTGGTTAAGTCGATTCCAAGCCTTTCCACTTCATCATTCACCCTCCGAAAGCCCGCAGTATCCATGAGCCTGAGTGGTATCCCTTCAATATTTATGGTGGATTCGATGATGTCCCTCGTAGTTCCGGGTATGGAGGTCACAATGGCTCGTTGTTCGTTCAGGAGGCGATTCAAGAGACTTGACTTGCCCGCATTGACCCGGCCTGCAATGACGGTATTGACGCCATCCACCCAGATCCTACTTTCATATGCCTCTATCAGGGCTTCAATAGGCTTTACCAGGTCTTCGGTTATTTCTCTTGTTTCCTTCTCTCCGAAAACCTCATCAACTTCCTCTTCCGGAAAATCGATTGCCACCTCTGCCTGTGCAAGGATATGGATGGCCTTTTGTCTCAAGCCTTCGATTTCATCTTTAAACGAACCCTGGACCTGTTGGGAGGCCAAATAAAGCCCTCTTTCTGACTGGGAATTGATAATATCGATGACCGCTTCAGCCTGAGTCAGGTCGATTCTGCCGTTAAGAAATGCCCTCAGTGTAAATTCACCGGGGGTGGCCAACCTTGCGCCCTGACCCAAAAGGATCTCGAGAATTTTGGAAAGGAGTGCGTACCCGCTGTGGGAGTTAATTTCAAGGACGTCTTCTTGAGTATAAGTATGGGGGGCCCTCATAAAGGAGAGTAGAACTTCATCAATGACATTTCCGGAGGATGGCTCTAATAAATGCCCCAAATAGAGATGGTGGCTTCTGAGGACAGGCGTGGGGTTTTTCGGCCTGAAGATCTTTCCGGCGATTTCAAGGGAAAGAGGGCCGCTTATACGTATGATGCCGATTCCTGCCTGGCCAATCGGGGTGGCTATGGCGGCGATGGTATCCTGGTCAGGAGACATGTAAAAGCCGAAACTTGAAATTAGAAATTAGATAACACATTTACATTCTTCTGTTCTTCCCAATTTCAAGTTTCAAGATTCCCTCTTCGGTGATTTTGAAGAGTTATTTCGCTTAGGGATAATGATCACCTTTTTCAAGATGCCCTCTCCCCTCCCCTTGGTGCCTAATTCATCGTCATCTCTGAGGGCAAGATGTACAATCCTCCGGTCGTGAGGATTAAGAAGGTTGGTGGCAACCGGTTTCCTGATTTTTTTTGCTTTGTCGCCCATTCTTAAGGCCATTTGAACCAGGAAATCCTCCCTTCTCTGACGATAGTTCTCTGAATCGACAAGGACGCGGGTCCTTTTTTCGAGCGATTTATTTACGATCTTGTTCACTATAAACTGAAGGGCATCCAGAGTCCTCCCTTTCCTTCCTATAAGAAGACCCGATTTATCTCCCTCAATGTTCAGATTTATTGTGCCATCAACCTGTTGGGCTATGACCGAGGTTCCTTCCATAGGGATGAGGGCCAGGATATTTTCCAATGCCTCTTTTGCAACGGCAACACCGTTTTCTTCCCCTGATGATAATGTCTCTTTCACAACAGCAATTATATTTTCTTCCTGAGGTAGTTTGGGCTCCTCTTTGGTCACCGATACTCTGATCTTGGCCTTTCTGCCGCCTACTAAGCCAAAAATTCCTGCTGATCCAGGTTCAATGATCTCGATATCGAACTCCTCTCTCGAAAGATTGAGTTGGCGGCACGCATTTTCAATGGCGTCTTCATCGTTTTTTCCTTCAAATTCATAAGTTTCCATGATTGTCCTCCAGATATTATGCCGGTTTCCTGTGAATTCGGTACTGTTGGCCTATAGAAAGGATATTGTTAACTAGCCAGTAAAGAACAAGACCGGAAGGGAAGTTGATAAACATAAAAGTAAAAATAATGGGTAAAAACATCATAATCTTGGCCTGAGTGGGGTCACCCGGAGTAGGCGTCATTTTTTGCTGTAAGAACATTGAAGCGCCCATCAAGAGTGTTAAAACGGGAATTCCGTAGGGCGGAGTCATAAACGGAATCTGAAACGGGAAATTAAATAAACGATCAGGCGTAGAGAGGTCATTTATCCACAGCATAAACGGGGCATGCCTCAACTCAATGCAGCCGCCAAGGACCCGGAAGAGTGCAAAAAACACCGGGATCTGAATAACCATGGGGAGACATCCGCCCATGGGGTTAACCTTATAGGTCTTGTATAAGGCCATCATCTCCTGATTTAATTTTTGTTTATCGTTCTTATGCTTTTCCCTGAGTTTGGCCATCCTGGGTTGAAGCTTCTGCATCTCCTTCATCGATTTATAACTCTTGTGGGTCAGGGGCCAGAATAGGGCCTTGACTAAGACCGTCAGGAGAATGATGGACAGGCCATAGTTATGGACGTATTCATCAAAAAAACGCAAAATATAGAGAAGGGGTTTTGCGATAATATCTGTCCACCCAAAATTGATGGCCTGATCGAGGTCCTTGCCAAACTCTTTCAGGATCCCCAAGTCGCGGGGCCCCAAATAGAGTTCATATTGTGAAGACTTTAGCTCAGAAGGATTTATGGAAACAGATGGCAGGACGTAGGTTCCTTCCAGGATTCCCGACGATAAGTGACGTCCGGTAAAAACCGCCTTGGAGGGAACTTCCGGGACAATGGCCGACATGAAGAAATTGTCCTCATAGGCAACCCAACCCATTTGGCCCCTAATGGTCTTTTCATCCGATGGGTCTTCGACCTCGACTTCTTCCAGTTTTTTATTCAGAAGCAAGGCAAACCCTACGAAGGCATAGTAGCCCCCCTTATCATGGGGAGGCATGGCCTTCAGGTTTGCTATAAAAGCTCCCTCCACGGGTTCTGCGGATCGGTTAGTCACATCTACATTTAGATCAATCCGGTATCGGTCCGGATAGAAACGAAAGGTTTGAGTCGTAGAAAGACCGTCTTTGGTTTCGGCCCGGAAAACAATATTCTGCGGGGAGGACTCTGGGCCGACCTGTATAAAGTCTTGATCAACCTGAAAAACCGTTTCTCCCTTTTTGCCGGCTGAATGATTGTCAAAGGTAAAGAGCAAAAAATCACCCATATCTTTTTTAAAATTTACAAGGTCAACCAAGGGAGAATCAGGGTCAATGGTTTGACGATACTTTTTTAGTTTAAAGCTCTTTATGGTGGGACCCACATTGCTGAAAACAGCCTTGTATAAAGGAGTATTGATCTCTATCTCTTTTTCATCCGCTCTGGGGGTTGCCCCTGCTGGTATTTCCTTTGTCCCGGGAAGTTGCGCAGGATGACTCAAGGCAGGAGCCTTTTGGACCCCTCGGGACTCTTTGCGAACTTCACCAGGCGAGACGGGTCTCTCTTTTGGTGCTTGTTCCTGTTTGGGCCCGAAAAAGAGCGACCATCCCACGAGTACTATAAATGATAAAACGAAGGCTAATATTGTTTTTTTGTCCATCTTTTAGGTGTTTAGTCCTGATGATTCGGTTGAAAAATTATATTTTAAAGTCCCGATCCTGTTTTCTAAAACCAGACATCGTCAAATAGCTGAATCCCGGCTGGGCGACAAGAACAACAAATTGGAGATATCATTATGTCAATAGCCCAATCCCGGCCTCAACTCTACGGAAGTGCGATCAGCTAAAAGGCGCGAGAATAAATAATGACAATCACTCGCCGATTTAGCGAGGTCCGGAGCCATAGATGCATTTTGCAGGCTTAATAAGCGCTTTGCATCATTGGAGCGGGTCATATCCTCCAGGATGAAAAGGATTGCATTTGGAGATTCTGACGAGGGTCAACCATCCCCCCTTTAAAATCCCGTACTTGTTGAAAGCATGGCGGGCATACGTTGAGCATGTGGGATAAAAACGACAGGAAGGAGGCCAAAAAGGCGAAATAACATGCTGATATATAGATATCAATACGACAGGTATATATCTAAAGCTATAAACTGAACTTTTTCTTGAAAAAGATTTCTGCAAGTTCGTCTTTGGTTTTCCAGAGATCCAAATAGCTGGCATCCTTCTTTGCTGTGACGACGATATCGTAGCCGTGGGGGATTTTCGAGTAGTTGAGTCTAAAGAATTCCCTAATTAGTCGTTTGACCCTATTTCTTTTGACCGCGTTGCCCGCCTTTTTACTGACAGTAACCCCCAATCTCGTTATGCCCAGCCCGTTCTGTTTGATAATGACAACAAAATGTCTCGTATGATGACGCTTACCCAATCGATTTAGATTGACAAAATCAGTTCGATTCAATAATCTTTTTTTTTTGGAAAAGAAAAAGGTGTCATATAATCTGAGGAAACTCGACCAGGCTTGAGGGTATCTTATA
>DAOVUP010000176.1 GCA_030632525.1 Desulfobacteraceae bacterium
AGCCCTTTTCCTTAAAATGCTTTTCCCTGTGTCTTTGAGTCTCTGTGGCTATTTTTTTAATCGCGCAAGTCAAAAAATTGCAAGATGCTAATTACGGGTGAAATTGGGTTGAATTCTTTTCTACAAATATGTAAATGTAAGTCGGATAACCACTATAATATCAAATTCTACGCCACATACTGCCATACAATCAAGTATTTTGAGTGACAGGGTTCATTTTTACCTGAAGCCAAAAACAAGAAAATGCCTGAGAATTTTGCCACGTACTGGGAATATTTCGACAAAATCTATTGCATTTCATTATATGAACGTGTGGATAGAAGGGAGCAGGCAAAGGCCCAGTTCAGGGATGTCGGGTTAGCCGACAGGGTCGAGGTCGTGGTTGTAAAAAAACATCCGTTTGACTGCGAACAGGGAATCTATGAGTCACACATCCTCTGCATGGAAAAAGGGATTCGTGCCCACGCTGACACAATTGTCATCTTTGAAGATGATATTATTTTTGATCGATTCAACCCTGATACTCTCGGGAAGTGCATCGATTTTTTAAGGACAAATACCGATTGGAAAATAATGTTTTTTGGCGGCATGGTAAAAAAATCTGCAAAAACAGACAACAGATCCGTGCTGAAGATAAGATTCAGGAGTCTAGCCCATGCGTATGTGCTTACCCGTGAGTTCGCCGAGATCATAGTGAAAACACCGTGGCAGAAAATACCTTTTGATGATATGTTAAGCAATATTACGGATAACCAGATGTATGCGGTTTACCCCTCTTTTGCATTTCAGAGTAATTCCCGATCGGATAATCAAAGATACCTCCCATTGGACAGATTCAGGAGGCTATGCGGGGGACTCCGAAGAATACAGAAAATGAACGAGTTTTTTCATCACAACAAAACCCTTATCATAGGGGCACATATCCTTCTCGTATTGCTGCTGATTGTCATGATAACTCTCTAAAAGGCCCTATGAAAACCTCTACCATCAACCTGCCCCTTTTAATCCTTTCAATCTTCATCATGGTAGCCCTCTTCTGCGCATCACTCTTCCTGATTGAAATCGATACTGATATAACCGGATATCTGCCCCAGAATGATCCTGTAATCTCAGATGCAGGATATATTTTTGAGAATCATCCGATCCATGACCAGCTAGTCATAGATATCGGTCTTGAGAGAGATGACCAGGATGCCCTTGTTGAATACGGAGAAATGGTTGAACAAAAATTAAGAAAAAGCGGGCTTTTCAGACAGGTCGGAACACGAGATATTCAAGACCTCATCCCTGATTTAATATCTCATATCTTAAATAACTTGCCCGTGATGTTCACTGCAAAAGACCTCAATGAAAAGGTAAATCCCCTATTAGAGAATGATAATATCTATAAAAGGCTGAAAGATCTTCGCGCAGGACTAATGGGCTTAGAAGGGATTGGCCAGTCGGAATTTATCTCAAAAGACCCCTTTGGGCTAAAAGATATCGTTTTGGCTAAGCTGTCCCATCTTGCTCCCTTGGAGAATCTGGAAATATATAAAGGTAAACTCATATCACCTGACAGAAAGCATCTCCTGTTGATTGCCAACCCAATATCTTCAGGTACAGATACGGCCTTTGCCAGGAAGATCACGGAACTGATTAGTACAGTGTCGGATGAACTCCATCGCGAAAGCGCTGAAAATGGAGTAGGCATTACCCTTACACCGGTGGGCGCGTATCGAGCTGCTTTGGATAACGAACTCATAGCAAAACAGGATGTTGAAAAGGCGGTACTCCTGGCAACAGCAGGAATTGCCCTTCTCCTTATCTTTGCCTTTCCCAGACCTCTGCTCGGGCTGTTTGCCTTTTTACCTGCATTGGCAGGGACGGTGGCGGCTTTTTTCGTCTTTGCTCTCCTCCATAGGTCTATATCGATCATGACACTCGGTTTTGGTGGAGCAGTTATATCCATAACCGTGGATCATGCCATCGCCTATCTGCTGTTCCTGGACCGTCCTCATAAAACCTTTGGCAAAGAGGCTTCCAGAGAAATATGGGCAGTGGGATTGCTTGCTGCCCTGACAACAATCGGCGCTTTCGGGACACTCTATTTTTGCGACTTCCCTGTTTTCGAACAAATCGGTCTGTTCACCGCCCTTGGTATTGGATTTTCATTCATATTTGTTCATACGGTTTTCCCAATGATCTTCCCATCCATGCCTCCGGCAGGCAGAAAGACCTTGCCTCTTAGGAATGCTGTGAGCAGACTCTCTTCATTCGGAAAAAAGGGAGCTTATGTCTCACTTATCTTCGCCCTGGGAATGCTATTTTTTGCAAAGCCCGAGTTCGACGTGAAACTGAGCTCCATGAATACCGTGAGCGAGGAAACCGCGAAGGCCGAAGAACTCCTTACAGATGTATGGGGTGATAGTATCTTTAAAAAAACCTACCTGATGACAGAGGGCTCAAGCGTAAGGGAACTTCAGAGGGAGGGGGACATATTACTTGAAATGATAGATCAGGACCTTGCTTCGGGTGTGCTTTCCTCCGGGTTTGTTCCATCAATGATTTTCCCGGGAAAGAAGAGAGCGGATAAAAATCTTGAGGCATGGAAAGGATTCTGGCACGATAACAGGGTTGCAGCATTAAAAGGCACCATCGGTAAGGCGTCTTATAATACAGGCTTTACAAAAGAGGCGTTTGAGCCCTTCTTTAAAACGATTTCAGTAACACCCGATCGGCCCGGTATTGCCGAAATCCCTCCAAAGCTTATTGAGCTCTTGGGCATATCTCAAAAGAAGGACAAATCCGCATGGGTTCAATTTTTCACCCTCACTCCCGGCAAATTTTATAATCCTGAAAACTTTTACGAAAGATATAAAACTTCGGGAAAGACATTTGATCCCTCCTTTTTTTCGCTGAGAATGGGAAATCTTCTCTTTTCCACATTTATAAAGATCTTATTGATAGTCGGTTTAAGTGTTATAATTCTTCTCTCTTTTTTCTTTCTCGACTTGAAGCTGATCATTATCGCCCTGTTGCCCGTGCTATTCGCATTGGTAAGCACCTTAGGGACTTTGAAGCTGATCAATCATCCCATCGGTATACCCGGTCTGATGCTCTCCATTGTAGTTATCGGCATGGGGGTCGATTATGCCATTTTTCTTGTCAGATCGTACCAGCGATATAGAGATGACTCCCATCCATCCTTCGTACTTATCAGAATGGCGGTCTTTATGGCATCGGCATCTACTATCATAGGCTTTGGGGCCTTATGTTTTGCCGAGCATTCCATGCTCAGGAGTGCAGGGTTGACCTCGCTCCTTGGGATAAGTTATGCCCTCATAGGATCTTTTCTTATTTTGCCCCCCCTTCTGAAGCAACTCTTCCAGACCCGGGAAAATGATATAAGCACACCCGAAAAGGGGCGTGATCCTATTCTGAGACGTTATGAAAAAATGGAGCCCTATCCGAGACTGTTTGCTCGTTTTAAACTTATGATCGACCCCATGTTTTCAGAGCTCCCCGGGTTGCTTGAGCCTTCTGAAGGGATTAAAGCAATTATTGACGTGGGCACAGGCTACGGTGTTCCTGCGTGCTGGTTTCTCGAGCGATTTCCGGAGGCCAAAGTATACGGCATTGAACCGAATCAAGAAAGGGTCAGAGTCGCGTCAATTGCAGTTCAGGAAAGAGGAGTCATAAAATGCGGCCGGGCCCCGGATATCCCGACGCTCCCGCGATCGGCAGATGCGGCCTTCATGCTGGATATGACACATTTTTTGACAAACGAAGAATTGGGTATTGCCCTGAAAAGGCTATATAGCGCTCTCAGCCGTGGGGGGCGTCTGATCATCAGGGCCGTTATTCCGCCAGACAGACACCCATCCTTGTTGTGGATACTTCAGGCTATCAATCTCAAAATCACCCGAACACCGTGCTATTATCGATCGGTTGACGAAATTAAGGAGATAATAATCAAGGCAGGTTTTAAAATGGCACTTTGCGTGCCCTCTGGCTCGAATCAAGAATCTGCCTGGTTTATTGCAAAGAGATGACTTGATCATGGTTAATTTACGACTATCCCTTGCTCATTTGACCTGTCTCGTTTCATTCCTTGTGGCAATCCTGTTAGCCTTTGTTGACATCCGTCTGTCCCTGATCCCCTTATCGGCATTCATCGCCCTCTGCGCCATTGCTCCCTTTCTCCCCCGTTTCAGCTTCTTCCTCCCCATTATCAGCATGGGAAACTCGGGCAAGCCAGCCGTGGCCATCACCTTTGACGACGGCCCCGACCCTGTATCCACCCCGGCTTTACTTGAACTCCTTTCAAAACATAAAATATACGCTACTTTTTTTGTCACCGGGAAAGAGGCATATAAACATTCTGGATTGATTAAAGATATTTTAGCTCGAGGGCATACAGTGGGGAATCATTCTTACAGCCACGACAACTTTATAATGTTTAAAAGCAGCAAAACATTGATTAAAGAGATAGAATCTGCTCAAGAGATCTTGAGGGAATTCGGGATTACACCCCTGGCCTTTAGGCCACCGGTGGGCATAACA
>DAOVUP010000055.1 GCA_030632525.1 Desulfobacteraceae bacterium
CTTTCCAATACCTGGCGCGCAGATCCCGTTTCAGGACCTTCCCATAATTGTTTTTTGGGAGTTCATCCACAAAATCCACGGACTTGGGCTTTTTGTAGCTTGCTATGTTGTTTCTGCAAAAAATGATTAACTCTTCTTCAGTTGCGGACTGTCCCGGAAGGAGTGAGACTACGGCCTTAATTGCTTCACCCCACTTAAGATCCGGAATCCCTATCACCGCCACCTCTCTTATGGCCGCGTGCTTTATAAGGACCTCCTCAATCTCCCGGGGATAGATATTCTCGCCACCGCTGATGATCATATCCTTGGAACGATCCATAATAAACAGATAGCCCCTTTCATCCATATAACCCATATCACCGGTATGCAGCCAACCGTTCCTGATGGTGTCTTCCGTGGCCTCGGGATTACGCCAATACCCTTTCATAACAAGATCCGAACGGGTGACTATCTCTCCTGTTTCACCAGGGGGAAGCTCTTTGTCAATGCCATTAAAAATCTTTACTTCCACATCTGTACGTGGCAATCCTGCCGAGGCAAGTCGTTTCATCTGCTCCGGGCTCCCCTCAAGGAGATGATCTCTGTGGGGTAGATAGCTAATAGTCATGGGCGACTCAGCCTGCCCGAACAACTGGACCAGGCAAGGTCCCAGTTTTGTCATGGCCTGTTCAAGGTCTTCCACTAACATGGGGGCTCCGCCGTAATTAAGAGCCTTTAAGGAGCCATGGTCATATCTGTCCACAGCATTGCTTTCCACCATTAACTTTATCATGGTAGGGGCAACAAACATGTTGGTAACTCGATATTCCTGAATGGTCTTAAGGACCAGTTCGGGGTCAAATGACTTACTCGCCAGAATGATGTTAGTTGCCGCTTTGCCGATATTTGGCAAGGCGTATAAGCCGCTGCCATGGGAAAGAGGAGCTGCGTGAAGGATCACATCATCCGGCCCGAAACCGGGACATATATCGGCATAAAAATTCATGGTCATGGCCATCAGATTGCGATGGGTTAACATAGCGCCCTTGGGCATACCAGTTGTCCCGGAGGTATAAAAAAGCCATGCAAGATCATCAGGTTTTGTATCAACGTCTCTAAATTGATCCGACTCTGCTGATATCAATTCTTCATAATCCAAAAATTCGTCTTCGGCATTGGACAAGGTAATGAAGTGGCGTGCATTTGGAATACGATCACGGATACTGACAAAGGCTTCGTTAAATTCAGGAGATAAAATCACGGCCTTTGCCTCTGAGTGATCGATGATAAAGGCAAATTCATTGGGGTGAAGCCGGAAGTTAATCGGCACACAAGCGCAGCCGGTCTTAAAACAGGCAAAAATAGACTCCAGGGTCTCGGGGTAGTTGTACTGCATTACGGCCACATTATCTCCCTGTTTGACACCTAACCTGCACAGGGTATTGGCAAGTCTATTTACACGGGAATCGAATTGAGCATATGTCAGCTTTTTTGGGCCATGTACTAATGCAAGGTTTTCCGGAAAGGTTTTTGCGGATTTTGTCAGCAACTGGCTCGCATTCATAGACACCTTCTATCTTTAAGTAAATTCACAAAATGTATCAAACCGGGCGCCGTCATCACCTAAAGGTTTTAAGAATTATAATCCACACCATTTCCTGGCAATTTCCAGATAGGCCGCACTCGCTTCTTCTATTTTTGAGATATAACAGAACTCATCTGTTTTATGTGCCATTACAGGCTCACCCGGTCCGAGGATTATGGTAGGGGGGCTGCCTAAAGCCGGAGTGAGTACAGATGCGTCGGTGAAATAGGAAACCCCGCAAACCGGTGGATGCTCCTTCAGGTATGACTCCATAATCCCGAATACTTCCTCTATCCATTCGTGTTGAGGATCTGATGCAACACCGCCAACATCGACCAAACGGTCCAATTCAAATTCATGACCAAGATATCTCTTGAGCTCATCATAGACCCGTTTATTGTTTTGAGCAGGAATTGTACGGATATCAATACCGATCACGGCTTGATCCGGAACCGAATTTATATTTACCCCCCCCTTGATTGTCCCTACGTTGATCGTTGGCGATCCCAATAGTTCATGGGAATCAATCTCAAAATCAAAGTTCTGCAACTTCGTGACGGCTTGGGCCGCCTTGTAAATAGCATTGTCCCCTTTCTCCGGCATGGAGCCGTGTGCCGCCGTACCAATAGCTCGTGCCTCAATCCAAAGGGCCCCCTTATGGGCCACGATAGGAGAATTTGCGGTCGGCTCTCCAACAACGATTGCCCCCGCCTTTCCAAGGGCGTTTTCATGTGCGGCAAGAAAATAAGCCCCTTCGCAACCTGTCTCTTCGCCGGCTGTAATAACCAAGGTCATCCCGGCCCTCGATTTTGATAATTCAGCAACACGGAGACCAGCGATAACCATCGCTGCTACGCCTCCCTTCATGTCGCTGGCACCCCTGCCGTAAAGTCTGTCGCCTTCAATCTCACCTTTGAGAGGGTCTTTGGTCCAGGGGATAGCGCCAAGCGGTATGGTATCAATATGCCCGGTAAAACAGATTGGCGGAGAATCACCGACCCCAGTTATCCGTGCAACAAGGTTCGTCCTCCCTCCTCCAAACTCGAAGAAATCGGTCTCAAAACCACCATCCTCTAATAGTTTTCCCAGAAATTGTGCACAGGCCCGTTCCTGGCCGGGAGGGTTCACAGTATCAAAGGCCAGTAGTCTGCGGGTTAAGGAAAGAACATCCAAAGAGGGTTTCATGGTCGATCTCCTTATCTCTTTTTCCAGTCAGGCATTTCCTTGTCCCTGTCCCAGCCGTGATCTGATCTATTTTTTTCCTTTTCTTTAAGTTTCATCTTTTGAATTCTTTCAGTGGCGGTCTTGGGAAATGAATTCACCATTTCAACGTATCTTGGTACCTTGAAATAGGACAATTTTGCCGCACAGTGGCTAATGAGACCGGAAAAATCAATCTTTTCTCCCTCTGCGGGCAATATGAATGCCTTGATTTCTTCTTCTCTCAAGGGGTCCGGTACCGGAACAACAGAGGACTCGGATATGCCAGGATAACTGTTTACAACATCTTCAATCTCAAAGGCAGAGATATTCTCTCCTCCCTTACGGATCATAAATTTGAGGCGGTCAACAAAATAATGAAACCCGTTCTCATCGAGTCGGACAACATCGCCGCTATGGAGCCAATTATCGGTACAGACCTCTTTAGTTTTTTTTTTCTCCCCCCAATATCCTTTCATATTAAAGCCGGTTTGAAGCAATTCTCCGGTGACATCCTTTCCATCCGGGGCATCTTGGCCGCCCTCCATGACAACTTTTGTTTTCCGTCCCAGATCCGGGAATACCGGCACGCCAAATGACCCTATCTTCCGTTTTTCTTTATCCGGGTTGGCATTCAGGAAGAGTACAGGGGACTCACTCTGGCTATATCCTTCAAAAATGGTAACATTAAACTTCTCCTCGAATCTTTGCCAAAGCTCTAAAGGCGTACCTCCCACAAAAACGTATTTGGCTGTGTGTTCAGGAACAGGGGTGTTTTCGAAGGCCGCATCCAGTATCTGCATCATACCACCGATGGAATTGAAGTAGTCGGCCCGATATCGCTTTATCTCAACGAAAAATTTCTTTGGACTGAACCGGTCTGTTAAGACCAGAGATGCACCCATACAGCGCATGGCCATCATGGAGTAAAGCTGGGCATTGGCATGAAAAAGAGGAAGGGCAGTATAGTTTCGTGTCCTGTTATCGATCCAGGGTATGGTGAGCACGCTTTGGGCAGCAAGTAAAAATATCTTATTGGTAATGGGCGCACCTTTGGGCATCCCGGTGGTCCCTGAAGTAAAAAAGATTACACAGGGGTCGTCTCCATTGATAACAACATCAGGGTTGACATCCGTTGCTTCGTCTATGAGATCCTTCATCTGCAACACCCTTGCCTTCGGCCTGATCTCCACATCCCCGGCCCCGTATATCAGGATGTTCCTGAGCAGATCACTCTCAGAGGAGACATTTTCCAGGATATCGAGGTATACCTTATTAGGGTCAACAACGATGGTGGATATACCGGCGGTATTTACCAGATGATTGATCTCCTTTTCCCGAAAGCTGTAGTTGATGGGGACCGCGATCATACCGGCCTTAAAAATGCCAAAAATCGTAAAGATACACCTTGGACTGTTACCCATAAGAAAACCGATACGATCTCCCTTTTTAAGACCAAGCCCGATTAGAGTATGAGCCACACGGTTTACCACCCTGTTTGACACACCATAATCATATTCATCACCGGCTACAGCATCGATGAGATAGGTCTTGTCTCCCAATGCCGAAGTAAGTTCAAGGGCCTCTTTAATGGTTTCTACCCGATCCATCCCGGGATAAAGCTTTTTTTTCACCTCCTCATAATCGCACCACATTTTCTCACCTTTCAAACCGGAAAACATCCGTCCATGTTATCAAAAGTATTTTAACAAGCAGTCCAACCGCCATCAATACAGATAACCTGCCCGGTGATAAAATCTGAGGCGGCCGACGCCAGGAATATGACGATCCCCTCAAATTCAGGAAGTTTCCCCCATCGACCCATGGGGGTCCGTTCTTTTATAAATTTGAGTCTTTCCGGATCCTTGAAAATCTGTTTTACCATCTCCGTCTCAAAATAATTTGGGGCAATGGCATTGACATTTATTGCATTTTTTGCCCACTCCAAGGCCATTATTCTGGTCATTTCATTCACACCCCCCTTGGCAGAGCCGTAAGCCAGTTGATTTACAAGGGCGATCTGGCCCAAAATCGAACTTATATTAATCACCTTCCCGCTATTTCGTTCTATCATTTGAGGGACAACGGCCTGGGCAACCAGATAATAGCTTTTGAGGTTGGTGCTAATAACGAGATCCCACTTGTCTTCGGGATATTCAAGTACCGGTACCCGGTAATTTGTCCCGGTGTTGTTCACCAGGATATCAACCCTCCCAAAATGCTCAAGGATCTTATCTACGCCCTCATGAATACTCTCTTTCGAAGTAACCTCCATGAAGAATCCTTCCGAACCCCTTCCCAAATCCTTGATCGCTCCGGAGACTCTTTTCAAGTCTGACTCTACCCGACCGCATACAGCCACATCAGCGCCGGCCTTGGCCAGGGCAATGGCCTCCACTTCACCAAGACCCCGGGTGGCACCGGTAACCATAGCAATTTTACCTGTAAGATCAAACATATCCAAGCCCAAAATCGCTTCCTCCAGCAAAACATAGTTCTTCAAAACTGATTACATATACCTGGAATATTCCCTCTGTCAGTATCAAGGGCGCATAGGACAAGCCCCTCAGTCTCCTTTTTCCTCTTGTTCCAGAATAATCTCTGCAGTCCATCTCGCTGCTTTGCCCACAACACTGGGGCATTTGTCCGCATGCCCACCCGCAGCTAAAAAGGCATCCCACTCCTCAGGATTATTCAGATGATAGGTTTCCCCCAACACCTTTTTGTGGATCTCTTTACATATTGAACTACCATATTCCTGGACAAAGCGCTCATGAAGTTTGTTTGCCAGGCCATAAGAAATAAACCTCAGGCCCTCCGGATCCTGAATGTTTTCCAGTCTCCGGCCATACAACAAGCCAATAGCCATAACTCCGCCTGCAAGACCTCCACAGGTGCCTTGAACCGAAAGACCCACACCCCCGGCTAAACCTGTGGCTGCCTTAAAGGCCTCAGGTTCTTTCATATCAAAGATCTCCATAAGGGGTCCCAGCACACATTGGGCGCATCCGTGATATTTTCTTTCAAACTCATATCCTTTTGATTCCGCCTCGTTCAGGATTACTTCTTTTGCCTTTTCAGGGACCTTCATCTATAATTACCTCCTTGGAAAATTCATGGGCGTTCACGGGTTCAACTGGTATCTAAGATCAGTCTTTTATTCCGGCAAGATATTTAGCTACGTTCTTTTTTGATTCCAGATCATAACCTGAGCGGATCCCAATTTTTTCCATGATAGGGGAACCGCCGCCGTGAACCCCCGCGTATTGACTCCATCCGGCCATGGCGGAACAGGAAAAATCTGAAATAAATCGAAACAGGCGATGAAGATTTTCTGCCGATACCCCGGGCTTTCGGATTATATATTTTGCAAGATCAGGGCCTGTTTCCGGGTTCAACCAATCTTCCTCCGGGGGAATGGTGGATGGCAGACCCCCGGCTATAGAATTAAGTATGTCGTATTCATGATAGATATTCATACCGGCCATATACCTTCCCGTATTGGAATATAGAAATTCAGGGGTATAAATCCCGGAAGAAGATTTTGTAGCCCGCGTGGCCGCTGCAATCCCTGAAGCAAAGACTATCTCTGCTATGACCATCAATTCTGTCAACTCATCCACAATATGAGGTGAATTACCAACACCGTTGTATTCGGCCACCAGGGCGGTGGCCCCTAATATAATATCCGTAATAGCGGGTTTGCAGCCGCAGTATGAGTGGCGATGAAAACCGGCGAAGGTCAGCGCCAGCCTACCAGCAAACTCCCATTCCCCACACATGAACACCCTCTCCCAGGGAACAAAGACATTTTCGAAAACAACCACAGAATCCGCCACTCCGTATTGATTATAAGGGGCTTTTAGCTCTATCCTGGGTCTGGGTGTAACGATACGGGATATAATCTTAACACCCTCTGTATCAGCGGGTATGGCAAATGAAACAGCCCAGTCCCCCTCGTCCTTTGTAAAAGTCCTTGTGGGAATCACAAGATGCTCATCCACATAAGGACCCATGGTGATATGACTCTTGGCCCCTCTTACCACAATCCCTTTGCTGTTCTTTTCCACAACTCGGAGGTACAGATCCGGATCTTCCTGTTGAGAAGGTCTCGCCTTTCTGTCCCCTTTCGGATCGGTCATGGATGTACTTCCCACCAGATCGTTGGCCTGGTAATATTTCACAAACTCGAGAAAGTTGTCATGGTAATTTGTGGCCTTGGCGTCATCTATATCCTTTGTTACAACCCCTATGGCATTCAAGGTATCCGTGGCCATACAGCGCTGAGCACATCCACCAACACGGTGACAGCACACCCTTTTCATTTCCTGCTGCTTATAAAGGTCTTCTATACTCAGGTTTAAAGAGGTAAAGCGGTTTATCTCTTCACCGGTCAGGTGGGACCTGGTCACGATCAGGTCCTTCAGATCCGGATCATTGACTGAATCAAAGGTGACTCTGAGGGTATTGATCGCAATTTCAAGCATGGGATCATCACGTCTGATCTTTTTCCCATGTGCATAGACATTGGGTCTCATTCTGCTCAGTCTTTCAACATATTCGTCTGATGTCTTTAGGGCCATTGGCATCCTCCATTTGATTATTTCTCAATCTGATTACGCCCCCTTGTTAAACAAAAAGACATGAAAAATCAATGTTAATCTTGGCCTATTCAGGAGACTTCCCATATCTTCAGCGATTATCATCCCGCCCCAGGAAACGTATGGAGCAGCTGTTTCCCTGAAATCCTTTTTTTTACCTGCAGCTTGACACAAAGGAATCCAATATAATAGATTTCCGTGAACAACATCTTATTAACTCAATCCATAACTCCAATTAGGGATTGCTTTACTTATTCCTCATAGAAACGACTGACTCTTTTCGGCCCTGTCTAAAGGAAAGAAGATAAAATGCACTCGATTTATGATAAAAGGCCTTGGCTTAGGAACTATCCTGAGTGGGCTCCCCACGACCTGGAGATAACATCCGATACTGC
>DAOVUP010000172.1 GCA_030632525.1 Desulfobacteraceae bacterium
CTTGGGATCCTGACAACGGGGAGCGAACCCCGTATAAAAGGAAGGCTCCAACCGATAGAAATAGACCCCTGGAGGATCTCCCTCCATGTTGCCGATGACCTTGGGGGCCACAGGGGGTGTTTCGACAACGGCGGCGACCGGAACAGAGGCGAAACAGAGGACGGTAAACACCATAAAAATTAATTTAGCCATATAAAACCTGAAAAAATTCCCTACACTTTTCATCATCTTTTTTATCCCTGGGAACGTGCGGATTCCCGTTTGTTGTATTCCCGAATCAAGACCGGGACTATGAGGATCCATAGGAGAATCAACCCGATGACCATGTAGTTGATCCGGATGGCCGTGACAGTCATGATTGTCCCCAGGCCAATAATGATTGCCCCTATTCCACCTTTCGCAAAACGGTATATAAACATGTCAATGACCGCTTTGCCTTTGTATTTTTCAATATAGCTCAAAGGAATGTAGAGGATTTCCTTTGCTGAACGAAACACTGAATAGGTCAAACTCTTGTTGGCCACCCTCGTGCCAAACAAGATTGCCATGGTGGGAGCAAAGAAAAAGGCCAATGACCCTGCTCCCATCAAGGCCGGCACCAATATTAGAGAGACCAATAAACCAAGAAAATGGAGCATGGGGGCGCTGACGACAAACTGGAGAAACAGCGATACTATGTTTGTCATCCCGTAGAAATTGGCCAGGTAAGCGGTTCGCAAATCCAATTCGCTCACCTGAACCTCCAAAACCTGGTTGAATTGAAGACCGATAAGGGCCGTGACAAACTGACTCATCATGAGCATGATGCAAATTAAGATCAAATACCTGGATTTCAATACAACATCGACTCCTCCCCAAATAGTCGGCTCGCTCTTTTCTTCAAGACCACCTTCAGTGTCTCTTTCCTTTGCATTCTCCTCGATCCCAATGCCTGCCGCATCCTTGGGTTGCGCCCTATGCAAAACCTGACTTCCCTTTGCGTTGGCGTAATTAAACAGCAACACCCCCAACAACAATGACCCACAGCCGATAAAGAGGAGGTTATTGGAACCGAGTATGGGTGCCAGTTTTGCGGTCATGACGCTTGCCACAATACCGCCGATGGAACATCCCCCTGCCAGGAACCCATAGAGGGTCTTGGCCCGCTTCTCAGAAAAGCTGGCATCACAAAAGGTCCACAATTGTTCAATGAGAATTACAACATAGATGTCTTTTACGATAAATGCAGCTAATGAAAACCCCCTGTTTTTGGCCGAAAAATAGAAATAGAACACCAGGAAGAAGGCGACAGCGACTGCGTTGCTGAAAGCGTAGAGTCCGGAAGGTCTGGAAACGCCTACGAATTTATTGTAAACCCAAACCACCGCTGCCGTTGCTGCGGCCGAAATAATCCATACGTGGGGCATTTTTGCAGCCCCCCAAGAGGATAAAAAGAGCGACTCACACACCGGTCTTATAAAACTGTAGCTGAACAAGACCAAGAAAAAACAGCCGAATAATGGCAGGAAGGCGCCCTTATTTTCCCTGGTAGCAGCAACAAACTCTTGGTACAAGCGCGTTACCCAGTTCATATGCGGACCTCAAATACTTTTCTTGATTATTGTCTTGTGTAGCATTTAAAAAAAGATTTTGGGATAGCTATTCCTTAACGCTAATGGGTGTGAGATGGTGGTATTTGATTGAGGCCAAATGTGAATCCGGGAGCTTTCTCATGGCAGCCACTTAACCTTTTCCTCTAAAGAAAATGGTTGGTCCTGCTTCTCTTTCATTCCCTTATCCAATGCGGCAAGGGCGGGCAAATTCCGCAGGTCACTGTTCCCAACAAATGGACGGGTCTGAAAGAGGTAGAGATGTCCCTTGACAAAACCATATTCCATATCCCATGGGAGAGGGCTGCCATCAACGCCCTTTTCAGGTGCAAATTCCCGCCCTATCTTCTCGGCTGCCGCCACAAGGTCACTGAGTTCTCTGTCTGTCAGCACTCTCTCAGAGCCGGTGGACGGGACCATTTGCGAACCACCTTTGCCGGTCATCACGAGCATCCTCCGGGAGGGAGATTTGAACTGGGCTAGCAAGACGGCTTTACCCTGGTCGTAAAGGAGCGTCTCGGCAGGAGAACCGTCCACTGTACCCCCCACTCCTTCGGCAGTGGCGATGGTCATCTTGGATCGATCCCCGGTGTCTACATCGGCGGTAATCAGCACCCCGGACTTTTCCGCTGGAACAGACTCTAACACCACTATGGAGGGAAATACCAGGTTGGGATCACTGATGACTGATTGGCGCCACGAAAAAGAGCGATAAGTAAAGGGGGACGCCCACACTCTTTTGACACCTTTCAGTACGTCGGAAAAGGTCATGAGATTGAAGATAGTCAGGTTCAGACCGGCCCCATTGAAATTGGGCATGTCCTCCACATTGGTGTCCGAACGGACGAAAACGCCGAACAACCGTTTCCTCTTATTGTCGGCGAAAAGCCCCTGGGCTGCGAGTTCTCCCTCGAGGGCCTCCACAAATGCCGGCTCAAGATGGATCTGCATAATGGAATAGCGGATCACATCAAGTCTCGGTTTAATCCATGCGGCTAACTGGGCGGATGACATCCTTTGATCCTTGAGCAGTTTATTGAAGAAGGTGTCGTAGGTCTTACGTACAAAACCGGGAAGAGGGGCCCCGGTCTTTGCAATACCTTTATCTTTTAGCTTTTTTGGCAGCGCCACTTTAGTCTTGGCAAAATGCTCGGCATAAACGCCGAAAGGAATCACAAGACCGCGGGCTACTTTGTCAGGGAAGTGGTACATTAACTCACCTAAGAAAGCCGCCTTGGGGCCACAGATAGAACCGGAATCCTTTCGTCTGATCTTCTCCAGACCCAGCACCCCGGTTTCTCCGAGATTCAGCCGTTTGGCATCTATGGTGAGCCTGGTAGAGTGCTCTCTGACATCGGCATCACCGGTCCGTTTTATGCTTTTTTCGTATTCAGCCAGGATAAGCTTGTCTGTTACGTCCATCTTGCCGGCTTCCTTTAAGATAATACGACCCATGGGCGTTATGGCATAAAAAAGCGGTTTTCCTTTTACCTTGATGAGTTCCCTGTAAAGAGCATTTAAGAATACGGCATTGGGCACGCCTAAAGCCCTGGCCAACAACTGGACATGAGAAACCACGTTACCCTCATCCTTTGTAATAATACCGGCCACCGGTTCCAACTCTGCATTGGTTGTCTCTAAGGCCAAGATATTGTCACGGGTATAATCTTCCTTGTCACTAAGAAACATTAAGGGCCCGAGGGCTAATCCCGGATTCAAGGCCCGTACACCTTCAATATAGGCCTTCCCCAAGATATGATGTTCCAGGTTCAACTTAGCCGACAGATGACCCCTCAAGGCTTTAATGATGCTGGCATAGCCCATCAGGGGAGATGAGCGGATAATATCATCACTGATCCGCTGGACAGTTGGAAAGAGATAGATCCAGGGTTCCCACACATCCCAGAATGAGGTTACTATGGAGGCCTGGGCCCACTCCACCACCCGGTTGGCACGGTTAAGGACCCGGTAGGCCTGGCCGATTGTTAAATCAGGGGTCGTGAGCAGTCTATCCAAGGCGGATTTTGCAGACTCGTACTCACGATGGGACATGAGCCCGGCGCCATAACTACCTCCCACTAAATCCTTGAGAATGCCTAAGAGTTCTTTGGCCGTCCATTCCCTGTTTAGCTCCATCAAGCGGGTCACGGTCATATGCATCAGCAAATTGGCCGAGACATTCAGATTTACGAGTACTGTAGCCTCTTTAGGCCGGATTTCCTTGGCCGCAACGGTTTCCCTGGATTCCACCACGAGCTCGGCCAGATTGTGGAGCAGGGTAAGGGGCGCTTTCTTTGAAATCTTTAGGATGTCTTGAATACGCCGTTTGATACCTTCATCCGATATCTGTGGCAGGTATTCCTTCAGTTGACCCTTATCTACATGGGTGAGCTGCTTTATCAGGTAAATCAACTTCTTGTAATTCTTTGCATTTTTCTTGTCCTGGGGATGTTTTTTCTGAAAGTTTTCAATCAAAGGGATCAAACCCGGAGACAACCTGTTGTGCACCAGATCCTTGACCGGTTTAAAGGGTCGATAGCTGCGATAGATAATAAGGGAGAGGTTCCTGATATCATTTATCAGAGACATGTTGGGCTTGCAGAAAAAACGTCTTTGCAGTTCATACTGCAAAAGGTAATTATGAAAATCTTTCCAGTCTGGGAGAGCGTAATACTTGGCAAAAAAGATGGGGGCATATTTAACTTCAAACTCGGTGCCGGATATCCCGCCATAGGCCCGGGACATGGTCAGTTTCGATTTTGGATGTGTATCCATATAAAATTTTTCAAGAATAAATCCCCTGACTAAGCGATGATGGTCTTTGTGTTCGTCCCAAAGAAACACCTCGTTAGAGAAGATATTGCCCACATACACCCCGTGTTGGGCAAGTTTTTTGGCCAGGTCATTTCGGTAGGCAGAGCAGAAAAGCTGTCCGACACCCTCCAGTTCCCGGCAGGGGCTGGGCCTAACCCGCATATTTTTGTCCGCCACAGGGGCCAGCTTCCCGTTTTTACAGGTGCAATAGTTGATGGAGAAAGGCCCCTTCCTTTTC
>DAOVUP010000257.1 GCA_030632525.1 Desulfobacteraceae bacterium
CCATGCGCGGGGCCCCGCTCAGGCGGGATCTCCGCTATGCTACGACAGGCATGGATGATCAGGAAGTTCTTTCACAGGAGAGGATGTCCGCCTCGGTCCAGAGAAGGTTAATTGGGAGCGGATCTTAACACAAATTGAAGTTCATAGCCTAATACCCTTGCATACTCATTTAGAGTATGTAGCGAAATGTGATCATCTCTTGCATTTTCAATCTTAGAAATACTTTGCTGGCTAAGAGACCATTTCTTGGCGACTTCAGCCTGGGTCAATTTCAGGTTTTCCCTGGCTTCGCGTAACCTTGCAGCGATCAGCAGTTCGCCTTTTCGCTTTTCTACAGCTGCTGCAAATCCTGGTTTCTCATTTTCCTTTTTTTCTATTAAGCGGTCAAGATCATCCATTCTGGCCTCTTTTTACACGCTCAAAATAATCTTTTCTCAATGCCTTGGCCTTCTTTAATCTCCGGGCTGCACAGATTTCGTTTTTTTTACGAATCCTGCCAGAAGAAGAATTGTGTGCCTTCCTGCAAAAGTCAAGGGTGGTTGGGTGGATCGAAACTAAAGCCCTATCTTTGCCGTCAATTCTTTGGTCTTTACCACATTCATATTAAGCCCTAATTCTTTTCTGCCAAACCCCATGGCCAGGCCTAAGATCTGTGTCAGGTAAAGGACCGGCAGCTTAAAACTGGTGTCATACTCCGATTCGATACTTTTCTGATTTCCGTCGTACATAACCGAGCAAAAGGGACACACGAGGCAGAGGGCATCTGCGCCTGCATCTCTCAAGGATTCCAGTTTCTCTTTTGTTACAGACAGCGCCACGTTTTCATCCACAGGGAGTACAGGGCCCCCGCAACACTTTTTTTTAAAAGGGTAATCAACGACCTCAGCCCCGGTCAGCGCCACTAAGACATCAAGGGAATCAGGATCTTCAACATCGTCGAAATGATCATGGACCTCTGAAGGTTTGAGAAAATGGCATCCGTAATGGCTGGCAATTTTTAGATCACTCAGGTCTTTTTTAAAATGGGCCTTGATTTTCTCCTCTCCAACCTCTTCAAACAAGACCCTGGCAAAATGCCTCACCCTTGGACTGCTCTTGTATTCAAGTCCCACTGCGGAGAGGCGTTCATTGATCTGCTCTCTTCTCCTTTCATCCAAAGAGAGATGGTGTGCTACCTCTGCCAATGCGGATGTGCAGGAGCTGCACAGGGCGCATATATCCATACCCCTCTCCTGTGCCAGACAGAGATTGTAGGCAGCTAAAAGTTCTGAAGAATCCATGTCACCCGCCTTTATGGGAAACCCGCAGCACATAAACCTTTCAATGTCCACCAGTTCGATCCCCAATTTCTCTGCCACTTTCCTGGCGGAAAGTTCGTAGTTTCTCGCCCTTGCAGGGATGGTACAACCCAAAAAGAGTGCATATTTCATAGGTCAGTTCCTTATACTGGATGCCCCTTTTAATTGAATATTGAATATTGAATATTGAATATTTGTTGTATCGCTTCGCGATGTCATTTTTATATAAGGCTACTCTCTAATTGAAGATTGGATGCTGGAAGCTCGTTGAGTCCCTTATGCCTTGTGCCTTAAATTAAGAGCCATATTGTCATGGAAACAGCTCCTTTATGGCGCCGCATGATGTGGGCAGGGGCGGCAACCCGGCCTTATTCCTCTTTTTATTGTCAAAGTCATCGATGGGATAGATACGTCCCTCACCTTTGACAAGCTTCAACTGCGCCCTTATTCCAGCAGGCGCGTGCCCCACCTTAATTGCCATATTCTTTAAAAGGGTCATAAAGTCGGTTATGCTCACCCCCTGGGGGCATCTTTCCTGACAGGCATAACAGGTGGAACAAAGCCAGATGAAATCGCTCTTGAGGATTTCTTTTTTAAGTCCGTAAAGGGCCATTCGGATTATCTTAGCCGGGTTGAATTCCCTGTTTATGGCCGATATGGGGCAGCTTGCAACACAGGTGCGACAAGTAAAGCAGGCCGAGATCGTTTCCCCGCCAGGTTCCCCGGCCAATTCCTTTACAAAATCAGGATCGCATTGATCCAGGTCTATGGTTCCCATTATCAGATCCCATTGAATGGTTAAGCGGTTGAGTGGTTAAATTCCTCAATTTCTCTCCCTATATCTCGTTAATCATGGCCATGATCTGGTCTTCCCCGAATCCCTTAAGATTAAGTGCACCCGATCTGCAGGAGGCCACGCAGAGTCCACACCCCTTGCATAATGCCGGATTTACCTCCATCTTGCCTGAAGATGGTCCTTTTGCCACGGCCGATGGGGCTGAATAGGGGCAGATGGCTACGCAAACGCCGCACTCACTGCATAAATCAGGGTTTGTCTGAGCAACAGTGCCACTCATATTAACCGACTTTTTGGACAGCAGAGTAACGGCCCGGGAGGTAGCGGCTAAGGCCTGGGCTACTGATTCGTCTATGGGCTTGGGATAGTGGTTCATGCCGCAAAGGAATACACCGTCTGTGGCAAACTCAGAAGGTCCTAGCTTTGCGTGGGCCTCCACAAAAAACCCGTCTTCATTCATTGGAACCTTGAACAGTTGTGCAAGGCTCTCATCCTTATAAGGCACAATTGCAGAGGCTAATACCACAAGATCGGCCCTGAACACGATATTTTCACCTAAGACTCTGTCCATCATCTCGATTTTCAGCCTGTCTTCCTCTGACGAAACCGTGGGTTTTTGATCCACTGAGAATGGAATGAAGATAACCCCTGCAAGGCGGGCCTCTCTATAGATCTTTTCCCGTTCTCCGTATGTGCGTATATCCCGATAAAGGATATAAACCTTCATGTCAGGATTCAGCTTTTTTAGATGAAGAGCACTCTCAATGGAATGAGTGCAGCAGACCTTGGAGCAGTAGGGTCTTGCCGGTTCCCTGGAACCGACACATTGGATAAAGACGGCGGTCTTGATCTCTTTTAGCCCCTGGTCATTCCCGATAAAGCTTTGATCCAATTCAAGATGCGTTACCACCCTGGGATCTTCTCCGTAGAGGTACTCCTCCGGTCTCGACTCCGTGGCTCCGGTAGCAATTACCGCGACTCCGTGTTCAACCTTTTCTTCCCTTCCATTCGAGGTGATGGTTGTGTTGAAATTCCCCACAAATCCCTCAACATCGCTCAACTCCGTGTCAAGATGAATGGTGATCTGAGTGTTTGACTCCACCGATGTTACCAAATCC
>DAOVUP010000221.1 GCA_030632525.1 Desulfobacteraceae bacterium
AAGGGAAGATACCACGTACTTCATGGCGTTCTCTCCCCCTTAGATGGAATCGGCCCGGAAGACTTGAAGATAGGCCAGCTTTTGACCAGACTCGAAGGAGAAACAATTGATGAGGTCATCCTTGCCACCAATCCTACCACAGCAGGAGAAGCCACGGCCTCTTTCTTAGCTAAACTCTTATCAGAGAAAGATCCCCACATTAAAATAACAAGGATCGCCTTAGGTATTCCCATGGGAGGGGATCTGAAATATATGGACCGTATGACACTCGAACATGCCCTCAAAACCCGCTCGCCTATTACCCGATGATCCCAAAAACTGCCCTAAAAAAAATATCTGATATAGTCGGCACCGATCACCTGATAAGCGCTGTGGAAAACTTGGCGGAATACGGAACCGATGCCACCAAATTAGAGTTCATGCCCGATGCCGTCGCCTTCCCCGGAAAGAGTGAAGAAATCTCCAGCATCCTCCGTCTCGCAACCGAAACCGGATTTCCCGTTGTACCAAGGGGAGCGGGGAGTGGCATGAGCGGTGGGGCCCTCCCTGTAAAAGGCGGCCTCGTAATATCCATGAATCGCCTTGGCAGCATCCTCCTGATTGATCAAGACAATCTCATCGCAAGGGTAGAGCCCGGGGTCATTACCGCCCATCTCCAGGAAGCCGTTGAAAAAGTTGGTCTCTTTTATCCGCCGGATCCAGCCAGTTTAAACATCTCCACCATCGGCGGGAACGTTGCCGAATGCGCAGGAGGGTTAAGAGCGGTAAAGTACGGTGTAACCAGAGACTATGTCTTAGGCCTTGAAGTTGTGCTCCCCACAGGAGAAATCATAAACACCGGGGTCGAAACCATGAAGGGTGTGGCAGGCTATGACCTGACCCGTCTCATCACAGGGTCTGAAGGCACCCTGGCAGTCATTACCGCCATCACCCTTCGCCTGATCCCAAAGCCAGCGGCCAAGAGGACCATGATCGCCTTTTTCCCGGATGTACCATCCGCGGTTCAGACTGTCTCTGACATAATACGGAACAAAATCATTCCGACTATCCTGGAGTTCTTAGACAGGTTATGCATTAACTGTGTGAGAGAAGAGCTGGGGCTGACAATGCCCAGAGAGTCGGGGGCCATGCTGTTGATAGAGGTAGATGGAGATGAAGAGCTTGTAGCACGCGAGGCTGAGATAATCAGGAAGGTGTGCAACCGTGGTGGGGCCATCAAATTCGAGGCCGCATCGGGAAACAAAGAGGCGGACAGACTATGGGAAGCCCGGAGGAACGTCTCCCCCTCTCTCTTTAAGTTGAGGCCTCATAAAATAAGCGAAGATATCGTTGTTCCGAGAAGCAGGATGGCTGAATTAGCAATCCTTGTAGATGAGCTGGCCCACAGGTATGACCTCCCCATAGCAGCCTTCGGTCATGCGGGCGACGGGAATATTCACGTCAACATAATGCTTGACAAAGAAGACCCCGGCCAATTGAAAAATGCTCAAACAGTAGTGAAGGAGTTATTTAAAAAGGTAATCGACATGGGGGGGACCATCACTGGAGAGCATGGGATTGGGATTACCAAAGCGCCTTATCTCGAAATGGAAATCCCCCGGGCCGGTCTTGACCTCATGATTCGCATAAAGAAGGCCTTTGACCCAAAGGGGATACTGAACCCAGGCAAGATCTTTTCTTAGGCAATAAGATCAAGACTTCTATAATTTTTGGTGTTATAGAATTTTTCCACGTCCACTAAGTGTAATTTATCCAAGACCATCTTGAGCGGAGTTGAAATAATCTCATTCTGCTTTAGACCGACCATCCGACCAAAGTCTTCATTTACAATCATATCCACCGATGCCACCCCGAATTTCCGGCCCATACGACGATCATAGGCAGTAGGCGCCCCACCCCTCTGGAGATGTCTTAATGCCACATACCTCACCTCCATGCTGGTGTTTTTTTCTATCTCCTCTGCAATAAAACCCCCGACTCCGCCTAAGTAATAATGTCCAAACCCATCCCGGCCCCGCCTTTCCTGGATAGGTTCCATACCCCTTGGCTTTGCCCCTTCGGAAACCAAAACGATACTGTAGCGCGCCCCTGCCTTCCTTCTCATGGACAGAAGTTCTATTACGCGGTCCAGAACAAAATCGTGCTCAGGGATAAGGGTTATAGCAACGCCTGATGCCTCGCCCCCTTCCAGGGCCAGCCAGCCCGATCTTCTTCCCATACATTCCACGACAAATATCCGGCTGTGCGAACCGGCCGTGATCCGCAGCCTGTCAATATCCTCGGTAATAGTGTTCACCGCCGAATCAAATCCGAGAGTGTAATCAGTCCCATATAGATCCCTGTCAATGGTCTTTGGAATACCGACAACCTTTAACCCCTTCTTATAAAGCCTGTATGCTACGCCAAGACTGTCGGTCCCCCCGATGACCACTAAGGCATCCAAACCCAATTTTTTGCAGTTGTCAATGACCAGATCCGCTTTGTCGTTCTTGGGATCAAAAGGGTTAATACGGCTCGTTCCAAGCCGCGTTCCCCCATATCTGTCCCAGGTGCGCACTAATTCCATGTTGAGGTCCCTGGTCCAGCGATTGAGGCTCGCCTTTTTTTCCGGCTTGACCTCTATCAACCCTTTCCAACCATCCATGATGCCCATAACCTGGAACATTGTTCCGCGTAATGGGGCCAGATCTTTGTCAAGGGCCGAGTACACAAGCCAGTGAATGGTGCTGTTGATCCCGGGACAATCACCACCTGCTGACAAAACTCCCACTTTTGTTTTCATTTGATGCCTCCGAGGGGATTGGGCTGTAAAAGAGTATGATTATGAAATTTCAAACGTACTCCCGAATAATTGGATCAAGTGGCCGAAGTTAGAACCTCTGAACCTTGAACCTTTGAACCCGTAAACGGTTATATATATTCTTAGCTTACAGGGAATATAGATAATTGAGGGGAAGCTGTCAAGATGAAGGACTGAAGTGCACCCTCAGGTCTCCGATTCACTACCTATAAATTTCTCCACTGTGACCCTTGCTGCCCATCGTATAAATATTTTCGTGTACTTGGCTCCCGCAAGATACATCCCTAAAATAAAGACCAGATGTGATAATCCGTATGTCAAAGGACCACCAACTATTACTATCAGGGGTTTATTCAGATAGACCGCCATAACTCCCAGAAAGCTTATGGCGGGCCAGCCTATAATGTAGCTGAACCCCATGGCAGATATTCCAACAATAATTCGTCCAGTTGGTCGTTCTCTAAACGCGCTCAGATCTGCGCGCTCCTCAATAGCCGTGCGGACGAAATCGGTCTTAGCAATTCTTCTCAAGATATTCGTGGTCATTCGGTTCATCGTGTAAATCGGCCTTCAGAAAACTTCGATCTGTGCGGTTAGTCAAGACCGGGCAGCTTTGATATCAGGTTGTTTTCGTAGATTGCAGAGCTCAATGCCCTGACAATGCCACATAGATCAAAAAATCGGTTTTTATTGTTTTCCCGCCCTTAACCGGAAAACAATAAAAATGTAAACCTCTGCGATCTCTGCGCGGTGAACAAATAGCTTTTGTTCAAAACCCTGAAACCAGGGGTAGCGCCATTTCTCTCTGTTTATCGAACTGATACGGTGAAATTGAGTTGAATTCTTTTCTACAAATATGTAAATGTAAGTCGTACAACAACTATAATATCAAATTCTACGCCACATACTGCCATACAATCAAGTATTTTGAGTGACAGGGTTCATTTTTACCTGA
>DAOVUP010000063.1 GCA_030632525.1 Desulfobacteraceae bacterium
GGGTCCTTCCTCTTCTTTGATTTGAATATCTCTCATCCGGATATCGCAATCCTGGAGGGCGATAAGAAGCTTCATTTTTTCTTCCAAGTCTTTACCTCGACTAAAACAGTTTGAGATCTTTGTAGATGGGACGCAGATCTGTTCAGATGGCGCAGATCAAATATTGATTCTCCATATCCGCATTTTTCTACGCCCTATGTTGTTTTCAGGGTCACTACGACCCAGTGTGTCTTGAAAACGTCAATCTGCGATCATGCATCAATCCAGATGGGATCAGTTTCATCCTTGTCTATCACGAACGTAACCTCCCAACCCTTTGCCTTTAATATCTTGGTTAAATTCTTTACAAAAACCCTGAATGCGGTCTTTTCCGTATGAAAGTGGCCCCCGTCGATAAGGGCCATACCCAAGGATTTGGCCTCTAATGCAACGTGGTGGCCGACATCTCCGGTCAGTAGGAGGTCAGCTCCTTGTTCATAGGCAAGGGAAAGGAGACTTCCACCTGATCCTCCTACTACGGCAAGACGATGAATCAGGGTGTCTCTTTGACCGACCATCTTGATATTTTGAGTGCCAAGGACCTTCTTAACATCCCTTGCCACGACAGACAATCCAGCCGGTTCTGGCAGATAGCCAATCCTCCCCAAACCCACTCCATCCATTTCGTCAACATTCTTCAAGACCTCCACATTTCTAAGACGCATAAGACCTGCCAAGATATCGTTTATGCCTCCCTGGGCCGCATCCAGATTGGTATGCGCAGCCACAATGGAAATTCCACTCTTTGCAGCTTCTGCAACCACATCGCCGGGAAAAGAATTGATATCAAGCTGCGAGAGCGGTTTGAAGATCAAGGGGTGATGGGTGAATAGCAGTTGAACATTGGCTTTGGCTGCAGATGTAAGGGCATTAAGTGTCGGGTCGAGGGATGTGAAGACCTTCCTGATTTTTTGAGACAAAGAACCCACCTGGAGACCGGGATTGTCCCAAGGTTCGGCCAATCGTCCAGGTGCGATGGTTTCTAAGAAGTCTAAAAAATCCTTTAGCGTGGGTTTCATGATGAAAAATTCAAAGGGCGCATCCTCTTAAGGATACGCCCTTTCTGGAACAATTATTCCCGATTCGGGGAAAACATCTCTAACAAGGTCCTTGGAAACATGATGAGAGTCTAAGTGTTGGTGGGCCCACCTGGTTTCGAACCAGGGACCTACCGGTTATGAGCCGGTGGCTCTGCCAGCTGAGCTATGGGCCCTCTTATCATTCCTCAATATTGATAAATACAATGCGCATCCAACAGAAATTTGTCAAGAGAAAAGGTGCTTATCGTTTCAATTATCCATAAAGCTTTTTAGCTTTCTGCTTCTGCTGGGGTGCCTCAATTTTCTGAGCGCTTTGGCCTCTATCTGCCTGATACGCTCTCTGGTAACGCTGAAGTCGCGTCCAACTTCTTCCAAAGTGTGGTCTGATTTTTCGCCGATACCGAATCTCATCCTGAGAACCTTTTCCTCTCTTGGAGTTAGAGTAGTAAGGACTCTTCTTGTTTGTTCGGCTAACCCGAAGTCAACAACCGCATCGCCAGGGGAGAGGACATTTTTGTCCTCAATAAAATCTCCCAGGTGGCTGTCTTCCTCTTCGCCGATAGGGGTTTCGAGAGATATGGGTTCTTTGGCTATTTTTAGCACCTTTCTAACCTTATCAAGCGGGAATTCCATCTTTTCGGCGATTTCCTCCGAAGTCGGCTCGCGGC
This sequence comes from Desulfobacteraceae bacterium, assembly GCA_030632525.1. GTDB lineage: Bacteria > Desulfobacterota > DSM-4660 > Desulfatiglandales > Desulfatiglandaceae > Desulfacyla. The sequence goes on from DAOVUP010000063.1 coordinate 1,748, forward strand.
CATGTTCCTGTACAAGATAGCGCGATGTTCGCATGAGCTTATTAATGGTCTCTATCATGTGGACGGGAATGCGTATAGTTCTGGCCTGATCTGCTATGGCCCTGGTAATTGCCTGTCTTATCCACCAGGTAGCGTAGGTGCTGAATTTATACCCGCGTTGATATTCAAATTTATCCACCGCCTTCATCAATCCAATATTTCCTTCCTGGATAAGATCAAGGAACATGAGGCCCCTATTGGTGTATTTTTTGGCAATGCTGACAACCAGTCTCAAATTGGCCTGAATGAGCTCTGATTTTGCCCTGTTTGCTTTCTCTAAGCTTCTTTCCACTTGTTTCAGCTTGAGTTTTATGTGACGGGGGGTCAAATTAGTCCGTTCCCTGGCTTGCTTGATAATTTTTTGGGCGCTATCTGCCTCGGACTTCAAGAGGATAATCTCGCTCTTTGGCAGGCCGATGGGTAGGATTATCTGGTCATCTTTTGCCGATTTTGGGATCTTGACAGTACATTTTTTGAGATAAGAAATCGGTTTACCGCCTGCCCGCAGCATACATTCTTCTATCTTTCTCTCCGCTGCCTCGACCTCGGCCGATAACTCCCTAAATTTGTCAATCATACACACAACTTGTCTATCTTCAAGGGTGAATGAACTCACCAAGTTCATGACCTTTTTTTGATTCCGTTTTATCTGTGTCGTAATCTTCTTTTTTGCCTGCTCAGTGCAGCGGGTCTTGGCTTTATCACGCCTTTTAAGACACATAACCTCATTCAATTCTCTGATTCGATCAATCAGGGTTATGATGGATTCTTTTCTCTCACTCATCAGTGTATAGCTGTCATCGTCTTCCATATCATTGATAACTTCTTTTAATTTTACTTCACCATTCTTGAGCATCTCCCCTAACTCGATGATATGCTCCACTCCCACACCGCAAAGTAGAAGCCGATCCAGGGTTTCATTTTCGCCTGCCTCAATTCGTTTGGCTATTTCGACTTCTCCCTCTCTCGTGAGCAGAGAGATGCGGCCCATCTCTTTCAGATACATTTTTACAGGGTCAGCGGCCCCGGAGGCTGCCTCTGTAAGATCTACTGATGCATTCCCTTTCTCTTCTGCTTTTGCCGCCCTTTTCTTTGCCTCCTCGGCCTTTTCGATTTTTTTCTTGGCCTCATCATCAATAACCATAATGTCCAGTTCTTCAAACATCATCATGAGTTCATCGATGTGCTCCTCTGAGGATACAAAATCATCAGACAGATCATCATTTAGCTCTTCAAAGGTAATGTAGCCCGTTTTTTTCCCGTTATGGATCAACCGCTTCAAATTGATCATATCGGCGTTATTATGCATCATATTCCCTCTATTCGCTATTCGCTAAATAAGTAATAACCAATAACTAATAACTGATCTGCGCCCTTCGTTTCGACAACAACATTTTGTTCAAGGCCTCGGGATCGCCCTTGACTTCCGCAACTGAGTCTGAGAGCCTTTTTTGACGTGCTTTTTCCCTGATTTCTTCGACCGCCTGTTTCACCTCCTGATCTGAATAAATGGAGTCGGCCACCATTACCTCTCTAAGTCGTATACGAACATCGTCATTATCGAGGGTATCCTCAATATTTTCGGGTGAAAACTGGCCTTCCCTCCGATATTTATCGAAAATGACTTCAACAATTTTTGAGGCAGTGTCGTCTGAAAGCAGGTCCCTGCAACCAGAGTCCATCAGCCCGGTTATTGTTTTGGGATGATGCACAAGCAGGTTGAGTAACTGGATGTCTCCGATTTTCTTATCCAACTTTCGGCCTTTCAGTCGGTCTTTCAGACCTCTTTCAGGGGCGTCTCCTGAGCGGTTTTGTTTGAAGGACTTTAGTTCAGACAAGACCACTTCTTCTTTAATCCCAATCCGTTCCGAGAGACGTCCCACATACAACGAACGTTGTGCAGCATTTCGGAGTTGCGACAGGACTGGCAGGATTTCCTTCAATGCATGAACCTTTCCCTCTATGTCTGAATCATCTTGCGTCAATTTCTGGGCAAGAAAAAAGTCAAACATTGAAGAGGCGCTATCCAAAAGCTTTAAGAACTCGGGCAGGCCCTTTGTGTTTACAAAACTGTCTGGATCATGACCATCCGGTAAGACAACCGCCCTGGCGGGAAGCCCTTCATTCAAAAAGAGGGGCAGACTTCTTAAGGCTGCATTTCTTCCTGCTTCGTCAGGGTCGAAGACTACTACAGCCTCCTTTGCATATCCTTTTATTTTTCGGATATGCTGGTCGGTCAGGGCAGTTCCAAGGGTGGCCACTACCTCATCCAGCCCATGCCTTCTCAAGGCCAGAAGGTCCATGTATCCCTCAACAATAACCGCTATTCCTTTTTGCCTGATAGCCTTAAAAGAGGCATGCAATCCATAGGGGAATTCTCCCTTATGAAAAACCGGGGTTTCGGGCGTATTCAGGTATTTGGGGAGGGAGTCGTCAAGGACCCTTCCACCAAATCCAACCACCTGCCCTCTCAGATTTAGAATGGGGAACATGATCCGGCCCCTGAAACGATCGTAATATCCCCCTCCCTTTTTGGGAATGATCAGACCTGCCTGGACAGCCCTTTCCAGGTCAATTTTATGCCTCCTTAGATAATCAACAATCCCGTGCCATTTATCAGGGGCATAACCCAGACGGAATTCCGAGATAATCTCATTTGAAATGGCCCTTTTCTTAAGATAATCTGCTGCAGGATTTTCTATTGCAGTTTTACTCAATGCCTGCTGGAAATATAGTGTGGCGGCCTCATTTATCTTGAGGAGGGTTTCCCTGAGTTTGCTCTTCTTTTTTTCTTCAATTGCGGAAAATTTGTCAGTAATCTGTACATTATATCTTTCTGCTAAATCCTTCAGGGCCTCTGGAAAGGTGAGTCCGTGGTAATCTATCCCGAAGGCGAAGATGTCCCCCCCCTTTTTGCATCCGAAGCAGTGGAACATCTGTCTGTCTGAACTGACCGTGAACGATGGATCCTTTTCAGCGTGAAACGGGCAGAGACCAACAAAATTCTTCCCGGCCTTTTTAAGCTGAACAAACTGACCGATGACCTGTACAATGTCGGCCGCCCGTTTTATTTCTTCTTTGGCAGACTGGTGACTTGGCATTTTTAATTCAAATCAGGAATTCTTGGTCCCTTTCCTGTAGATTACGAAGTTAGAAGTTTTTTTACTATCTCATTTACTTCTTTCCCCTGCACCCGTCCTGCCATCCTGGCCATAGCCGCCTTCATAACATTTCCCATATCTTTGGGGCTCTCAGCAGACAACTCAGAAATGATTTGCCGTACATTCTCTTCGATTTTCTCCGGGGTCAACTGCTGTGGCAGGTATTCGTAGAAGACCTTGATCTCTTTTTCTTCCTTTAGGGCCAGATCCTCACGATTCCCGTTTCTGAATTCCTTTGCGGCCTCTTTGCCTCTTCTGACTAAGGATGAAACAACGGACTGGATTTCCTCATCCGTTAATTCACGTCTTTTTTCCACCTGCAAATTCTTTAAAGAACTCCTGAGCATTCTTAAGCAAGAAAGGCGGATGGTATCCTTTGCCTTCATGGCCTGTTTGAGATCTTCAGCTATTCTTTCATTTAGAGACATGTTCTTTTGTTCAAGGTTCATATGAAAACCTGAAACCTTTAATTTTACGACAGATATAAAATATGTCAACTCCTTACATCGTTTTTTTCAACTTTGCATGCCTTTATAGCCTCAGCTAAGTCGAGGCTTCCATCGTACAGGGCTCTGCCCGTAATCATTCCTGTCACTCCAAATTCTGCCAGGGGCAAGATGTCTAAGACATCCGAGATTTCAGAAATCCCACCCGACGCGATTACAGGGGCCTCGATTGATTTTGCCAGGCTCTTAGTGGCGTCCACATTGCATCCTGTTCTCATGCCATCCCGGTTGATATCAGTATAGATGATTGCAGCTAATCCGTCCTTTTCAAACTGTTTTGCAAGCTCCAAAGGGGTCTGTTTTACATCCTCTGTCCATCCCTCCACTGCAACGCGGTTGTTCTTGGCATCTATACCTAAAATAATTTGTCCGGGAAAGGCGCGGCAGGCATTGCTCACAAATTCCGGATCCTTATGAGCTACAGTCCCCAAAATAAGGTATTGGAGCCCGAGTGAGAAGTAGGCTTCCAAGACAGACATCTCCCTAACCCCGCCCCCGAGTTCTATGGGGATAGGGACAGAGTTTACAATTCGCTTGATAACCTCTTTATTGACCGGTTTGCCCTGTACAGCTCCATCCAGGTCGACAAGATGGAGCCTCTGGGCACCACATTCATGCCATTTTACCGCCATCTCCTCGGGAACATCAGAAAAAACGGTCTCTTCTGACATCCTGCCCTGCTTGAGCCTGACACAGCGGCCCTCTTTGATGTCAATAGCCGGGATAATAAGCAAATGTCTACTCCCTTACGGCCTTTTCCTTAAGCGGGGATCCAGGCATATCCTCTAATAGCTTATCTAACCCGAATTGGGCTAATTCCTTGGCGGTCAGCCATAGACCTTTGCTCTTAATGTAGGTCTTATAGTCAAAGAGATCCTCGAATAAAGATCTCTGGGTCTTGTCATAGTTGCCCCTCCATAGAATAGCTCCATCTGATGGTCTTATAAGAGAGAGATCAAAGGCTACTGAAGCCGGGCTTTCAACTCCGAAATCGGCACCGATCCGATCCCGCCAACGGTATACCTGGCCTATCAGGACTGCATCCGCTCCAAAGGTCTTTCCCACTTCCTGGATCATTCTCAAAGGGCTTATCCCCACTTTTGTGTCTGAGTCTAAGATATTTTGAACAATCCCTTTAGCCTGGCCAGGCGGTATCAGATTCCATCTCTTGTCGGTGATTAACATGCCAAATAACTGACCTGTCAACCACTTAACCACATCTTGGGGAACGGGTTGAGACATAAAAGCAGTGCCTGTTATGGGATTTCGGACCAGATCAGGTTTTTCTCCTTTCGAGATCGCGGTTCGGAATCCAACAACGACAACCTTTTTTATTATTGGTAGAGGAGGGGTTTGAGACTGAACAGGGGCCCGGCCACTTTGACAGCCCCCGTTTGTTAATAGGAAGAAAATGGCGAAAAGCCATAAATAATATCGTCGGGATTTCCCTCGATCTTTCTCAGGCATGGGTACCTCGTTTGCTACAAAACCCCTTTTGTAGAGGGTAAATTCCCGCTCAAGCGGGCTTCAATACCGGTAGCCTGGTCTAAGGCCCTCCCAAATGCCTTGAAGATGGCCTCAGCAACATGGTGAGGTTCGTCCCCTGAGAGCAGGTCGATGTGTAACGTTATGCCTGCATTGGTTGCCAGGGCACGAAAAAACTCTTTGACCAAGCCGATGTCAAATGTCCCTGTAGTACTTTTTTTGAGTGTTACCCGGTAGACGAGGATTGGACGGTTTGAAATATCGATGACTATCCTTGCTAAATCCTCATCCATCGGGACAGTCGATTCGCCGTACCGTCTGATTCCGCCTTTGTCACCTAAGGACTCTTTCAACGCCATTCCGAAGCAGATCCCCAAGTCTTCAATAGTGTGGTGGTCGTCAATCTCTCTATCTCCCCGGGCTTTCAGATCTATTTCCATAAAC
>DAOVUP010000097.1 GCA_030632525.1 Desulfobacteraceae bacterium
ACTTCACGCATAGGGATATTATTTTTTGAGGCAATTTTCTTGCATACATTATATTCGGGCACTAAGAGTGGGGAGCCCTGTTCAAGCATCACTTTTTTCACCTTAATCTTACCCCAGGGGCTGTCCACCTCTGAAAAAGACCTTGGAAGCACCCTGCGCTGGCTGTAGCGAAATCTGATACCTAAGGTGGCGGTCTCTCTGACCATAATCTCCATCAGGAGATCTTTTTTATCAGGCCTCCCAATGACCTGGATTTGTACGCCGGGCCGATTTTTTTTCATCTGGACAGGGAAGAAAACCACATCCAAGGCCCCCGCATCAAACAACCGATCCATGAGGTATCCCAACCATTCAGGGGCAATATCGTCTACATTGGTCTCAAGGACAACAACCGTATCCACCGTCTTCGTAGACTGGTCTTCCCCAATAAGGATTCGAAGCAGATTCGGCCTGTCCGGCAGGTCCCTGGTCCCTACTCCATAACCGATCTCCTGGACAACCATTGGGGGCATGGACCCGAAGGAGGTAGCTAACCCCTTAACCAGGGCCGCGCCGGTAGGGGTAACCATTTCATGCGGGATTCCCGCCTCAAATACAGGGACCCCCTTTAACAGAGCAATAGTGGCAGGAGCCGGAACAGGGATTTTGCCATGGGCGGTCATAACAAACCCTGAACCAAGAGGAAGGTGAGATACGCAAAGAGACCCGATATTGAGACATTCCAGGGCATACACTGTTCCCACTATGTCGATTATGGAATCAACGGCCCCTACCTCGTGAAAATGGATTTCCTCCGGCGGACGGTTATGGATCTTTCCCTCCACCTTTGCAAGCGACTCAAATATCTGTATGCTTTTTTCTTTGACTGTTTCAGACAGATCTCCCTGGTTGATAACCTCTCTGATCGCTCTTAACCCCCGATGGTCATTCCTGCCTTTATCAAGCGAAACCAAAAACCTGGTGCCAAAGATCTGGTTGCGGGCCTCACGTTTGATCTCTATCTGATAGCCGCTTATAGGGAGGGTCAGGAGACGTTCTCTCAATTCATGGAAGGGAAGCCCTGAATCCAACAGGGAACCCAAGAACATGTCGCCACTGACGCCTGAGAAGCAGTCGAGGTAGGCTGTTTTCATAGCATTACAATAAAAAGCCCTGCCAACAAGGCAAGGCTTTCTTAATTAAGGTTAATAGGCTAAAGCACCTCTGCAATGAGTTCGGAGATATCCTTTATCTCTATCTCATCTTCCTTGTTGACGGTCTTGCGGCTGTCCTCAAGCATGGAGATGCAGTAGGGGCAGGCTGTGGCCAAAATAGGAGCCCCGGTTTCGCACGCTTCATGTATCCTTATATCCGAAAAGCGCCATTCAGGCTTTGTCTCCATCCATAGCCTCCCCCCCCCGGCGCCGCAGCAGAGACTTTCATGCCTGACTCTCTTCATTTCCACCAGGTTGCCACCGGTAACAGCGGAAATCAGGGCCCGTGGTTCGTCATAGACATCATTATGCCTTCCAAGATAGCAGGGATCGTGGTAGGTGACCTTTTTATCCAGGGTGCCGGAAAGCTTCAGGTTCCCCTCTTCTAAAAGCCCTGCCAACAACTGGATATAATGAACTACCTCAAAATCACCTCCAAACTCCGGGTACTCCTTTGTGAAGGTGTAATAGCAGTGGGGGGAGGTGGTAATAATTTTTTTTACACCTTTTTCTTTATAAAGCTTGATGTTTTTTTCCGCCGTATTCATAAAAAGCTCTTCATCTCCGATCTTTCGCATAGATTCGGAACAGCAGCTTTCTTCCTCTCCTATCACGCCGAAACTGACGCCTGCCGCAGACAGGACCTTGACCATTGCCTTGGCTATATTTTGGCTTCTTGCGTCATACGCCGAAGTGCAACATACAAACAGGAGGTATTCAGTGCCTTCATCGAATATGGGCACGTCAAGACCTTCCATCCATGCGGTCCTTTTTTCCCTTGGTTCGGACCAAGGGTTTCCGTTGCTATGGACACTCCCCGTGGCCGTTCTCAGAACACCCGGGATGGCCCCTGTCTCCGCGATCATCGCCCTCATCGTCTTGACCACATCAATAATGGTGACACCCCTGGGGCACTTCAGCACGCACTTATTACATGTGGTGCAGCCATATAGAATATCGTCAGATTCATATCCTTCAACACCCAACTGGGCCATTCGTATTAATCGCCGGATGTTAAAAGGGCCGTCAACAATACGCCAGGGACACGATCCCGTACACATACCGCACTGCATGCAGAGGTTTAGCTTCTCAGCGCCCATGGCAACAAGGGCTTCATTTACTTCATAAAATGGGGTTAATGCTTCCAATATAGGCACTCCTTTCAGTTAAAAATAATATATAGTATCCATCCCTGCTTATTGCGAATACCTCTTCTTCTTGCACTCAACCTGAAGCTATTTAAAGTTTACAGGTATGCCAGCTAGATCACCTAACTTTCTAACAAATGCTCAGATTGATGTCAACAGGGGAAATGGACAACAGGCTCTCCCACAACAGCCTTGCCATCCTCACTGAACAGAAAGTGGCTGCCCGCGTGAGGAATGAGGCGAAGTTGAGGTAAGCGGGCGAACACCGGAGATTAGACCTATGGCTCCTGACTTTACCCATCCCCTTTTCTTGTCAGGCAGACGAACCAGGCTCCATCCATCCTCAGATCTTTCCTTATACAGCACAGTCCCTTCATGAAGCTTGAAAAGAACGGTGTCATCCTCCTCCGGACCGGCTAAGATATTTACCTCTTTTTGGAGTATTACTGCACGGTCATCGCTGCTGATCCAATAATATTTGAGGCCGAAAGAGAGGCCTGCAACGAACCAGGAGGAGAGAATCAGTAGAAGCATATAATAAAGCCATTCTGATTTGTGAAAGAGCCGTATTATTAGTATCGTCCATAACAGGAGATTCAAGAGCGCAAAAGACCAGAACAGTTCATTCAGATTGAATGACTTTAGCCAGAAAAAGGACGTCTCAATAAACCCGTGGGATTCCTCGATGGCATCCCGGATCTGATCGCGCGCATGGGAAAGGTTGAAATTGAGATCCGGATCCCTCGGCATTAAGAGCTGTGCCCGTTCGTACTCTAAAATAGCCCGGCCAAGCTGGCCTGCCCTGAAATAGGCGTTGCCAAGGTTGTAGTAGATCTGGCCCCCTCCGTGCCCGGACCGGATCAACCGGAGGTACCCCTTTATCGCTTCCTGGAAATCGCCCACCTTGTAGGCCTGGTTCGCCTTGAAAAAACCCTCTTCCAATTCATCGGCCCTCGCCCCGTGGTTGGACGTTATATAGAGCAACGCCAATAGGATGGTTATGGCTAACCGGATTCCTTTTCTCACCGGATCTCCCTTTCGATTTCTTTGATGAGCCTCGGGATTTCATTATTCATCTCCCCCATCTCCCGGGTCTGACCCGTATAAATAGTGTTTTCAAGCTCTATCAAAATCGCCCGGAGCTTTTGGGCGGCACCGGAATCTATCCCTTTTTATGCTAATACGTCAGCAGCATCCTCAGTGGTGAGAGAAGCGAGGGTCAGACCGAAACGGTCATTGAAATAATCCCTTATGCAGAGGCCCAGGCTATTAGCATCCTCCCTACCCTGACGGCATTGTCGGATCAGGTTTTTAGCCGCCTTTTTTGCCCTGTGGGCAGGCATGGCACGGACGGACCTCCTCTTCAGCCGCAACCCCAAAAACGTTGACAAATAGAGAACAAAGGGGAGCAGGAGAGTCAGCCAGAGGAACAATCCCCCGGACATAATTTCGGACCGGGCTTCAAGGTTTCTGACAGATGTGTGCAGGGGAAGGATATCATGGCCTAACTCTTTAACCCCCTGCTTCGCTGATTTGCTGCTTCCATTTTGCCTGTCCGGTCCTGCCTCCACCATAATCATTTTCTCTTTTCCAGGGAGGACAATGAGAGGTTGTTTCGGGGTCTGAATAAGGCGGTACTCATCGGTGTCGGGATCAAAAAAGCTTAAAGAGAGCGGCGGGATTTCATAATCGCCCTGTTGTTCGGGCACTATAGCCCATTTCATTATTTTAAAACCGGCTAACCCTTTGAGATCGGGACGTGCCTTAAAAGCCGGTTCATCTGCATACACCTTTATGTGGTCCAAACCGGGCATTTTCAGGTTCGGGATACGGTTTACGTTTCCCCTGCCGCTTATGTGAACCGTCAGGGTCGCAGATTCTCCCACCCGTATTTTGGATGGAGCAAGGGTGGCCTCAATCTTGAAACTGCCGACAAGCCCACTGAAACCTTTCGGTTTTCCCTTTTCAGGAAGGGGAACAACCTTCAACTCAAGCGCTTGGCTGGCGATGGTAACAGGTCTGCCCGATCTAAAAAAAGGGTCGTCAAAAAAGCCCCTCGGGGATCTTCTTGAATCATAAGCGGTCATACTCATTCGGGAAGGCTTAATGCCATAATCCCCCGCCTTGAGCACCATCAGGCCATATGGGACTTCTATGATCCGGTACGTACTCCCATCGTAAACACCCTGGTATTCCCTTGGCTTTTGCAACTGCTTGAAGGTCAGTTGATCGAGTTCCGGAAGTTGAAGGGAAATATCTGATACACTGGTTTTCAAATAAAGCTTCAGGGTGTATGAGATCTGCTCTTCAACATATGCCTTATTTGATGAGAGGGCGGCCATGAGAAATATCGGACCCTTTGCAGGAGATTCAGGAGATGCGGTCTTGAGGATTGTCAGGGTAGATATGTTGCTTTGAAATAGCTTTCCTTTGACCTTGACCTCAGCCGGTCCTAACTGAAACGTCCCGGGCCTTGACGGCTGTATGTAGTATGTATAATCGACGCTTGAGCTGACCTTGCCATTTATTATTTGAACCCGGCTTGAACTTCCACCCTGGGATACCTGAAACGAATCCAGTCCCTTTATAACAGGAGATGAATCGCTGCTTCTGGCACCCGATACCTTTATGGCCATCTTTATGGAATCCGAGGGTGGTGCCTCCTGCCTGTCCAATGTGAGTGTAACCGAGACCTCGGCACGAGTCTGGAAGGGGACTAAAATAAAGATAGAAAGTACCAACAGCAGAATAATCTTATTCATCTTACCAATCCTTTCCCGATAAGACCCCGCGGCGCTTCCCTTTTGGGGTTTGAAACTCTAAGTATTTAGAACGATCTTCCTTGACGTTGTCCAACAGGGCCTCGGCCTTTTTCCTGTCCATCAGGGAGATGGCCTGGGCGGAACCCTCATCCTTTTCCTTTTGCGGCAGGGCCTCCCGCGGCTGGAGATCCCCTGAGAGGTCTTTGGGAGGCCCCTTTTCCTCATCCGATTTATCAGGAGAAGATTCTCCCTCTCCCTTCCCCTTTTTGCCGTCTTTAGACTGATCTTTTTTGCCCCCTTTTTTTTCGGAACTTTTTTGGCCTTCTTTTTGTTCCTTTTTCTGCTTTTCTAATTTCCTGAGAGCAATTTCCAGATTATATCGTGCATTTTCGCTTTCAGGATCGATCAAAATGGCCTTTTTATAATGAGCTGCTGCCGAGGCAAAATCGCCCTGCTTAAAGGCCGTATTCCCCAAGTTATAAGCAGCCTTTACCCGGGTTTTCGAGTCTTTCGCCCTCCGCAGCACACTTGAAAATGATGCCTTGGCCCCCTTATAATCGGAGCCTTGGTAATTGGCACACCCCCTGTTATAACGATATCGCAAATCCTTGGGATTATTCATATCTGAGTCTGCATAGATCTTTTCAGCTTCGGCAAACCGGCCCAGCCTGTACAGCTCATCAGGGTTTTCACCACTGGCGGCGAAAACCGGGGCGCCAAGAAAAACCCCTATGACAACAAGAAGGAAGATTACAGACCGTCTTTTTCCTTTTACCTTCATCAATCTCCTCTCCATCTTCACCTACTCTCCCTCCCTACTCCACCAATCAAACCCTCAAGGAGCAAAAAAAGAAATGCAGCAATGACAAAGATGGCAAAGCGCTCCTCATAGACCTTTATCTTACCACTTTTCAGCGTGGTAGCCTCTGTTCTGGATCTGATTCCCTCAAAATACAGGAGGTCCAGGTCGAGATCCCCGGCCACAGAGCGAATATAGCTCCCTCCGGTTATGGAGGCAATCTCAGTGAGCCCCTCCTCGTTCAGCTTGGACAGGATAAGGTTACCATCTTTATCCTTTTTAAAACCGCCCTTCCCCTCCCCGGCAGGCACAGGCCCCCCGGAAGGGTCCCCTATTCCAAACACAAAGATCTTGATCCCGTCCCTTGCCGCCTCGCGGGCCGCCTGAAGCCCTCTATTCTCATTATCCTCGCCGTCGGTTATAAGGAGAATTACCTTGTCCGTCTCCGATTGCGTGTCAAATGAAGAGGTCGCTCTCTCTATGGCCGCGCCCAAGTCGGTGCCCGGCACGGGGATAAGATCTGGTGCCAGCGAATTCAGATACATGCTTAGAGCGCCATAGTCTAAAGTCAAAGGGCATTGAGTAAAGTCAGCTCCTGAAAGTGCCACCAGACCTACCC
>DAOVUP010000159.1 GCA_030632525.1 Desulfobacteraceae bacterium
GAGATGCAACAGACAATGGATTCCCTGCGGGAGACCTATGGTGCTATTGAGCAGTTGAATGAGGCCGCAAGAGGTCTACAGGACGAGGTGTCACGCTTCAAGGTAGAGTGATGGGATTGAAGAATGCTGATAGAATGCTGGAATTGGTGGGATGACTGGATGATTGGATGGTTCCATATATGAAGGGTTGCGGGTGACAGGTTGCGAGTTGCGGGTTTTTTCAATAGTCAATAGTCAATAGTCAATCCACAGGGGGAAAGCAGGGCATGCTGGTATTACTCTTTTATTTGGGTGACGTCATGTATACCATGAAATGTGAAAAGGTAAGGGAAGTCGCTCCGTTAGTTAAGCTAAAGGAGATGCCTCATACCCCGGATTATTTTGCGGGTCTCTTCAATTACCGGGGCGTTATTGTCCCTGTAATCGACTTACGTATGATGATTCAGGGACGACCGTGTGAGATGCGTCTGAGCACACGGATTATCCTTGTGGATTATGTTAGAGATGACAATACGCCCTATATTCTCGGGCTTATGGCGGAACGGGTTACCGAGGCAGTAAAAAAATCTGAAGATGCATTTGTATCGCCAGGGCTTAGCATGCAGGAAGCTCCTTACCTTGGGGGTTTTGTTATGGAGAACAAGGAGATGATTCAATATATCGATTTGGACCTCCTGCAAAACAGCTTTAAATTTCTTCCCATGCTCGAGGGTGGCAATAATGTCCCTGACGATGATTGAATCTTTGCTTGAGAAAGAGATTGGGGTATCTGCGGAGGCAATCGGCTCTGGAGTCATAGCCAAGGCAGTGCATCTTCGCGTTGCTGCATGCGGGTTGGCCGATATCAAGGCCTACCTGAAACTTGTAAAGACGTCCCAAGAAGAACAAGACCACCTGATAGAGGCTGTAGTTGTTCCTGAGACATGGTTTTTCCGAAACAAGAACTCATTCGCTTTTCTCGCCAATTACGTTACAGGAGAATGGCTGCCAAAACATAGGGGAGACCGTCTGCGTGTGTTGAGTGTTCCATGCTCCATGGGAGAAGAGCCTTACTCCATTGCAATGGCCCTCATGGATGCGGGGATTGGAGACGATCGCTTTCATATAGAGGGCGTGGATATAAGTGATGCGGCCCTCGGCAAGGCTAAATCAGGAGTTTATACCGAAGGGTCTTTCCGGGGCGATGATCTGTCCTTTAGAAAACGCTATTTTGAACCAAGAGGCGATGTTTATCAGCTTAACGCTGACGTCAGAAAAAAGGCGCGGTTTATTAGGGGAAATGTGTTGGATCGTCGACTCTTTATGGGCCAGGATCCCTATGACATTATCTTCTGCCGCAATCTATTGATCTATCTGAGTTCAGAGGCAAAGAGGCGTGCTTTTGAAACCCTGGACCGGTTGTTAGCCACGACCGGGATCCTGTTTTTGGGCCATGCGGAACGGCAGGCTGCGATAGAGTGGGGATTCGCTGGTATTCCTGAATTTGGTGTTTTTGCCTGTCGGAAAGAACGACGCAAAAGGGAAAATGGTCTCAAACCCGATCTTCATGTTCACTCTCATCCCTGCCAGAGACAATTTGAAAAGGCCGGTAAGATGGTTGATGTAGAGCCCCCTTTGCGCCCTTCAGTTGTCATTGACGAGGTGTTTGAACCCGAGATTTTGAGTGAACAGCCAGATAGCAATGAACCTTTTAAAGCCCAGAAGGATCTGTTTAATGAAGCCCAGAGGCTTGCGGATCAGGGGTCTCTTCTTTCAGCCTTGGAACTTTGCGAAACTTTTTTAGGGGAAAATCCTGTCCATGTTCAGGCCCATTTCCTGATGGGTCTAATACATGAAGCTCTGGACAATGAGGAAAGGGCGGAAGATTTTTTTAACAAAGCTATTTATCTCGACCCTAATCATTATGAGTCCCTGAATCATCTCTCCTTTGTTGTTGAGCATCGTGGTGGTAAAGAGAGGGCTGTCCATCTGCGAAGGAGGGCGCAGCGGATTTCTGAAAACAGGTAAACCCCTCTAAGAAAAAAGTTTTTTCACGGAGCCGATGAAGGGCACCAAAAGGATCGATTATGCAAAAGGAAGAAAACTGCTGGAAACGAATAGGAGTATGGGGGCAAGAAGAACCCCGCTGCCCCAGGCTTAAAGAAGTTATCCATTGCCGCAATTGTGATCTGTTTACCCAGGCGGGCAGAAATCTCCTGGAACGTGATCTCCCAGTAGAATACAAGAATGAGTGGGGCCAAGTCTTATTAGAAAAAAAGGGCGAGGATACCATAGGTACATTCCCTGTGGTTACATTTCGGGTCGAAGGGGAATGGCTGGCTCTTGCGGCGCGGATCTTTTCAGAAATTATAGACAGGGTTAGCATCCACACTTTGCCGCACCGGAAAAAGGAGGTGTTGAAGGGTGTGGTAAATGTTCATGGAGAAATACAGATATGTGTTTCATTGGAACATCTGATCGGTTTGGAAAAACAAGACAAGGATAAGGAAAAGGAACAGAAACTCAATGACCGGATGATGGTGGTGAACAAAGATGGGGATGTCTGGGTCTTTCCTGTGAAGGAGATCCATGGGATTCATCATGTCCATCCCGATCTATTCCAGAATGTTCCTGTGACCGTTTCCAAATCCAAATCCACCTTTACTAAGGAAATCTTTAAATGGAAGGATAAACACGTGGCCTTATTAGATGACGAACTCCTGTTCTACAGCCTTAAAAGGAGCATACAGTGACAGAAAGGAACGGGCAGGACCAGGGCGACCTTTCCATGATGGAACTTTTCCGGTCAGATTTGGAGAGCCATTCTGCCATAATAACCGATGGTTTGTTGGCGCTTGAGGCCAACCCGGGAGCCTTGGACAGGATTGAGTCCATAATGCGGGCCGCACATTCCATATGGGGAGCAGCGCAGATCGTTGAACTGGCTGCGGCTGTAAAAACGGCCCGAACAATGGAGGAGTGTCTTGTCTCAGCCCATAAGGGTGAGATGTCCTTAGGCGAAAATCAGATCGATATTCTCCTTAAAGGTGTTGACATGCTCAACCGCATGGCTGAGGCTGGCTCCAAGGGTGAATCAGAATGGATACCTGATCATCAGGAAGAGATCGACAGCCTGATTGCGGATATGATTGTTTCACGGGAGAGGCCGCCCGATGCGGACGGGGGTGTCTTCCCGGACAAATCCCGAACAGAGGTTCAAGCCAGTTCCCCCAGGGTGGAGCCATCACCATCCCCAAATGTTATTCCAGAAAAAGCCGAGGATGCAAATCTTGAGGAAACAGCATTGATGTCCGATCCCGCCATGCTGGACCTCTTTCGCACTGAAACGCAAAACAATGTTGCCATCTTAAACGACGGACTCCTGGTTTTGGGAGACAATCCTGATGCTCCTGACCAGCTTGAAGCTTTGATGAAGGCTGCTCACTCCATAAGAGGTGCAGCACGGATGATGAGTTTTGATGACGTTGCGAATATAGCACATGAAATGGAGAACTGTTTTGAGATGTCCCGGAAGAGCAAAATATCCCTGGTTGCAGATCAGATAGACATCCTTCTCAGGGGCGTTGATATTCTCAATCAGATTACTGACACAGTAGGGGAGGAGGGGGCAGAATGGCTCCAAGGGCACCGGAAAAATATCAAACAGGTGGTTAAGGCCATAAGAGGGATTCTCTCACTGGAAACACCGACCCCACAGAAGATCCCTTCTGCCCCTCTTTCTTCAGCCGAACCAGTCCCAGGGGAAGAGAGTAAGACAGAAACCGAGGGCGCTGCCGTAATTTCCGATCCAACCATGTTAGACCTGTTCCAGACAGAAGTGGAAACCTATGTGGCCGTATTAAATGACGGTCTGTTGGCTTTAGAAAACGATCCGGGAGCAACAGATCAACTAGAGGCCCTCATGAGAGCAGCACACTCCATAAAGGGCGGGGCCAAGGTAGTGGGTCTGGATGTTGCCGTCAGGGTGGCCCATGTCATGGAGGACTGCTTTGTGGCAGCGCAAAAGGGGGAGGTGTCTTTAGGCTCAGATCAGATCGATATCCTGCTCCAGATTGTTGACCTCCTGACCCAGCTTTCTCAATCTCTCGGTGAAGGTGGTATGGATTGGCTAAGTCAACACCGTCATGAGATTGACCGTCTGGTTGGTGCTATTTCGGCGATCATCGACGGAGAGTCAGTTGTTGAGGTTTCTCCAATAGAAGTGACGTCTGTCATGAAACCGGCTCCTCCGGCTGAATTACCGGCAGAGCCTGTGCAAATTCCCTCGGATAATGCCGTGGGGCTGCCGATCCCCCAGGAAGCGGGCGAAACATTGCCAAACCAAGATCTGACGGAAATGGACCGGACAGTACGGGTAACAGCAGCGAAGATTGAGCGTCTGATGGGCCAGGCCGGAGAAGTAGTTGTAAGCGCACGGGGACTTCCGGCCTTTTCAGAAGCCCTCCTGGAGCTTAAGCGAAATCATTTCGAACTGCTCAATATCTTAGAGGGCTTACAGGAAATCTTAGTGCAAAGAGGGTCTGATCCCCAAGCCTCCGATCTTTTGCTGCGGGCCAGAGAAAAAACCAAGGCAATAGGTCTGAATCTGGCTGAGAGGTTGAACCAGTTTGATATATTTAACAGTACCTCCGTTGCCCTTTCTGATCGTCTATACCATGAAGTTATTTCCGTAAGGATGCGCCCTTTTTCTGACGGGGTTCAGGGATTTCCAAGGATGGTGCGTGATCTTGCCCGTGAGTTGGGCAAAAAAGTCCGCTTTGAGATCATGGGGAAGGGCACGGAAGTGGATCGGGACATTTTGGAGAAACTGGATGCCCCCCTTAATCACCTTCTGCGCAACGCAATAGACCATGGGATAGAACTCCCTGAAGATCGTCTAACTGCGGGGAAGCCTGAAACCGGCAATCTGCGTTTAGGAGCTGCCCACCGATCGGGGATGCTTATGATAACGATTTCCGACGATGGCCAGGGCATCAACCTGGACAAATTGA
>DAOVUP010000119.1 GCA_030632525.1 Desulfobacteraceae bacterium
GAAGTGCTTTTTGACTTGGCCTTAGAGGCTGGCGCCGAAGATGTCAGGGAAGAGGAGACAGAGTTTGAAGTCATTACGGAACCATCCGACCTTGAATCTGTCAAACAGGCGATTGATGATGCCGGTCTCTCTTACACTTTAGCGGAAGTAACCAAGATCCCCCAAAATACGGTTAAGGTGGAGGGAAAAAAGGCCCAGCAGACGCTGAATCTAATGCAATCTATCGAAGACCATGATGACGTAAGCCATGTATACGCCAATTGCGACATCCCTGACGATGTAATGGAGGCCTTAGACTGATGCTTGTGCTGGGTGTGGATCCCGGCTCAAGAATTACCGGGTATGGTCTGGTGGAGAAAAAAAACAATGACATTACCTTTATTCATTCCGGTCTTATCAAGTCACACAGCAAAATCCCATTCTACAAGAGAATCCATAAGATTTTTCAATCCATGGTGGATATCATAGGCCATTATCAACCAGAGGAGATGGCCATAGAAGATCTCTTTTATGCAAAAAACATCCAGAGCTCTTTAAAGCTGGGTCATGCCAGGGGCGCTGCCTTGATTGCCGCAGTTCAATGCGACATCCCAATCTTTGAGTACACCCCTTTGGAGATCAAAAAATCGGTGGTGGGATATGGAAGGGCCGACAAAGAACAGGTTCGGTCCATGGTTCAGATGATTCTGAGGATTAAGGGGGAGCTGGCCCTTGACGCCTCTGACGCCTTAGCCACTGCAATATGCCACCTCAACTGGTCAAGATTTGAATCGGTGGGAAGATGATTGCGCATTTAAAGGGCATCCTATTCAAGAAGACAACCCAGTCGATCATAATAAATGTGGGCGGAGTCGGGTATGAGGTTTCTGTCCCCCTATCCACCTTTTACTCTCTTCCCGGGACCGATGAAAATGTCAGCCTCCAGATCCACACCCATGTCAAAGATGATTCACTGACCTTGTTCGGATTTAACACAAGTCTTGAAAAAGCCCTTTTTTTGATGCTGGTCTCTGTTTCAGGGATCGGCCCGAAGTTGTCGGTCAATATCCTTTCAGGCATGGGACCCCAGGACCTGTTGGAGGCCATAGCCCACGGGGACGCAATACGTCTCCAGGCCATCCCCGGGATCGGCAAAAAGACTGCGGAAAGAATAGCCCTGGAATTGAAGGATCGCGCTTCAAAGACCCTCGGAGAAATGGACATTTCTCCCATGCCTGTATCTCGAGCGAAGGATAGGGTTATTATGGAGGATGCCCTTTCAGCCCTCATGAACCTGGGATATTCACCCAAGTCAGCCAAAATGGCCATTGAAAGGGCCAAATCCTGCGTCAAGGAGATGACCTTGGAGGGTTTGATCAGAGAGGCCTTGAGAATTCTGTCCTGATGGAAAAGTTATGGAAGAAAGGATTATAGATCCGGAGCCCCGGTTAGACGAACTCCCGGCAGAGATAAGTCTCAGACCCGGCAGTCTTGACGAATATGTGGGCCAGGTGGAGATGAAAAGAAATCTCAGGGTTTTTATTGAGGCCGCAAAGGGGCGGTCTGAGGCCCTGGATCATGTACTTTTCCACGGGAGCCCTGGGTTGGGCAAGACCTCCCTGGCCAACATTATTGCAAAGGAATTAGAGGTAAATATAAAGAGCACCTCCGGTCCGGTCATCGAAAAATCAGGAGACCTTGCGGCCATACTCACCAGTCTTCAACCCAAAGACGTCCTTTTTATCGACGAAATTCACCGTCTCAACCATGTGGTGGAAGAGATCCTTTATCCGGCCATGGAAGACTACGAACTAGATCTCATTATCGGGCAGGGCCCTTCTGCAAAGACAATGAAGATCCCTCTACCCCCTTTTACTCTGGTTGGCGCCACCACACGGACAGGGCTTTTGACGCCTCCTCTGAGAGATCGGTTCGGGATGATCCTGAGGGTGGAGTTCTATAGCCCTGAAGAACTTCATGAGATAGTCATGCGATCGGCGTCGCTTCTCGAGATCCCAATAAGAGAAGCTGGTGCACTTGAGATCTCCAAAAGGGCCCGGGGAACGCCGAGGGTGGCGAACAGGCTCTTGAGAAGGGTACGGGATTTTGCCGAAGTTGAGGCCGACGGGGTTATTACTCAGGATGTGGCGGGTCAGGCCTTAGACATGTTAGAGGTGGATGAAGAGGGGCTTGATAAGATGGATCGCTTTATTATGTGTACCATTGCAGAAAAATTCGATGGGGGCCCCATAGGTCTGAGCAGCCTCTCCGCGGCCGTGGGCGAGGAAAAAGATACCCTCGAAGACGTGTATGAGCCCTTTCTTATTCAAAAGGGCTATATCAAAAGGACGCCCCAGGGGCGAGTTGTTACCAGACGGGCCTATCTTCATTTGGGGCTGGAAAAAATAGGGCTGGAAAGCACAGTCCAGAAGAAGCTGTTTCCTCATTCCTAACCTGATTCGGAGGATAAAATGAATATTCTGGACGAGAAATTCGCTGAATTTCAAAAACTTCCAACAGAGGAAAGAATAGAGTGTTTTGAGAAAGATGGTCGGCTTTTTGACATGATAAGATCGCAGCAGTTGAATCGTGAAATCATAGACGATATCTATGGAATCACCAATCAGCTAAGGCAGATATCAAAAACCAAGACCGGTTCTCTTTTTGTGCAGGATCTCCTCTGCCACAAACAGGCAATGCTCTGGTTTACCCAGCCCTCCTCCAGGACCTTTTTATCCTTTGAGAGCGCCTGTCATATGTTGGGTATGAAAACATCTGAAATACGTGATGCAAGCGTTTCATCAGAAATAAAAGGTGAAAGTCATGATGACAGCTTACGGACCTTTTCATCCTATACTGATTTAATCATCATTAGGCACAAGGGGGAAAACATTGCTGAACGTGCCGCCTGGTTGCTGAATACGCAAACCAATCGCCCGGTCCCGGTTATAAATGGCGGCTCAGGGAGCGATCAGCATCCTACTCAGGCATTACTCGATGTATATACCCTGCATAGATCCTTTGAAGATCAGGGGGGTCTTGATGGGAAAACAATCCTCATGTGCGGGGACCTTAGAAGGGGGAGAACAGTAAGGTCCTTAAGCTATCTGCTGAAAAATTTTGAAGATGTTGAAATCATCTATGCTGCGCCCAAGGCCTTTCAAATGAAAGAGGATGTATGCAGTTTCCTCGAAAGGCATAAACTCCCCTATCATATTGAAACCGAAGCCCTCGGCAATGTGCTTTCTAAAGCAGATGCGGTTTATATGACCAGGATTCAAGATGAGCACGATGAAGCGGCAGGTGACTCAGATCAGGTTGATATTTCCAGGTTTAAACTTAAGCCTTCGGATATGTCTGAGGTTAAATCGACCGCTGTTATCATGCACCCATTCCCGCGTAGAGACGAGATTGATGTGGCCATAGATTCCGACCCCAGGGCCATGTACTGGCGGCAGGAAAGAAACGGTATGTGGACAAGGGCAGCCTTGATTGCTCATATATTCGATGTTCATGAAGAAATCCTGAACTACTAAGGGGCTCATACACAGTGTCTGAGATACAAAGGGTATGGGCTTTTTCATTTTGAAGGTATTTTGAGGATTTTATGATGGCCAAAAAGCCAACCTACGAAGAATTGGAACAAAGGGTCAAGGGGTTAGAAAAAGAAACTGTAAATGTTACAGATCGCAAGTTGGCCGAAGAGGCCTTCAATAGCGAGCGTGATTTTAACTCTGCCGTGTTATCGACAATAGGTGCCCTTGTTGTTGTTCTTGACCGTGACGGAAGAATTACAAATTTTAACAAGGCATGTGAACAACTTACAGGTTATTCATTTGACGAGGTAAAAGGCAAGGTTTTCTGGGATCTACTCCTGATTCCTGAAGAGATCGATTCAGTTAAGGCAGTATTCTTAGACTTACGATCTGGACAATTCCCCAATAAACACGAGAACTACTGGGTTACAAAAGACGGCCGGCTCCGTCTGATCTCATGGTCTAATACAGCTCTTATGAACCGGGAAGATACCGTTGAACATATAATCGCCACGGGAATTGACATTACGGAGCGCAAAGAGGCAGAGAAGGCACTGCAAAAAGCCCATCACGAGCTTGAACGGAGGGTGAAGGACCGTACTTCGGAATTAACGAAAGTGAATCTTGAATTAAAGAAGGAAATTGATGAGCGTAAGCAGGCAGAGGAGGCTTTGCGTGAGAGTGGAGTGGGATTAAAAAAAGCCAACAGGGCCTTAAGAGTTCTAAGTGATTGCAATAAAATATTGATAGTTGCCACTGACGAGATAGAATTCATACGCGAGATGTCCCGAATTATTGTTGAAGAAGGAGGGTTCTGCTTAGCTTGGATAGGTTACGCAGAACAAGATGAGGCAAAAACTGTCAAACCTGTAGGCCACTGGGGATATGAAAAAGGTTATTTAGATACAGTAAATATTACCTGGGCTGATACTGAAAGAGGACGCGGTCCGACTGGAAAAGCAATCAGAACCATGAAGCCTTATATTGATAGAAACATCCTTACAAATCCTGACTTCGCCCCATGGCGCGATGAAGCAACAAAAAGAGGATATGCTTCGGTCATCGTACTTCCATTGTGTATTGATGGTCAATGCTTTGGAGTACTGAATATTTATGCAATTGAACCCGATAGTTTTGATAAAATGGAAGTCGAGCTTCTGAGTAAACTTGCTGACAATCTCGTTTATGGTGTAATGACAATCCGTATGAGAATTGAAGAGAAGAAGGCTGAAGAAAAACTCAAGGCATCACTCAAAGAAAAGGAGGTTCTTCTCAGTGAAATCCATCACCGCGTCAAGAACAACATGCAGGTCATTTCCAGCCTGCTCAAGCTTCAAGCTGTCGGTTCCATGGATGAACGCGTGAAGAATGCCTTGATGGAGAGCCGGGGCCGAATTCAGGCCATGGCTGCTGCTCACGAAACGCTATATGCCTCAGACAGCCTGGCTTCCATTGATATCAGGTCATATATATCCAAACTGGTCAAAACAATATTCCAGTCTTATGGAGAAGGCTTAGGCCGGATTGGTTTGAAAGTCGAAATCGAAGAAATGAATTTAGAGATTGAACAGGCCGCTAATCTGGGCTTGCTCATCAATGAACTGGTGTCCAATTCCATAAAGCACGCCTTTCCTGAAAATCGCGAAGGTGAAATCGTTATCAGGATACGATCTATAGACCAGAAGGGGATTGAGTTGGCAGTCAGTGACAACGGTGAGGGGATACCGGAAGACTTTGACTGGCGCAATTCTGATACCCTTGGTCTAAAACTTATTTCCCTCCTGGCCGAGAATCAATTTGACGGAGTCGTAAATCTTGACAGAGACAATGGTACCCGCTTCAATATTAGGTTAGACTTGAAAAAGAACACTAAGGAATATGGCCATGGGCAAGACTAAAATATTGATCGTTGAGGATGAGGCTATTGTTGCGGAAGAGATAAAGACCAGCCTTGAAATGATGGGTTATTCAGTTACCTCGATTGTTAAGACAGGAGAGGCCGCAGTTCAGAAAGCACAGCAGGATCGTCCGGATGTTATACTAATGGATATCCGGCTGAAAGGACAGATGGACGGTATTGAAGCCGCTGAACGTATCAGGTCCCGTTTTGGTAATCCGGTTATTTTCGTAACGGCTTACGCTGACGAGGAAAAACTTAACCGGGCCAAACCGGCGCTGCCTTTTGGATACCTTTTAAAACCGATACAGGACCGCGACCTCAAAGTTACCATCGAGATGGCACTATACG
The DNA here is from genome assembly GCA_030632525.1 of Desulfobacteraceae bacterium. Lineage (GTDB taxonomy): Bacteria > Desulfobacterota > DSM-4660 > Desulfatiglandales > Desulfatiglandaceae > Desulfacyla. The sequence continues at coordinate 5,764 of DAOVUP010000119.1, forward strand.
CAGCTAAAGTTGATGCTGAGCGCAAGTCCGCCGAGGAGGCGCTGCGGGAGAGTGAAGAAATGCTTCGAACCATCACTGATACAGCTTTGGACTCAATTTTCTGCAAGGACATAAACCGGCGGTACACATTTGTAAATCCATCAATGATTCAATTAATGGACTGCACCAAGGCAGA
>DAOVUP010000292.1 GCA_030632525.1 Desulfobacteraceae bacterium
CGTCATAACTGGTATTCAGGAAATCATAAGGGACGCTGCTTACGCCCCCCTCTCTGGTAAAAGTCGCGTGGACAAGCTTTGGATAGCGGGAAAGAGTTGGGTATCGGAAATATGCGGGAGGTTCCCTTGTCCATAAAAGACCGGATTGATCAGGTACACCAATACTTAGTGAAGGGTTCATGAGAAGGGAATGTTTTGGGAAATGAGACCTTTGAAAAATGCTCAATTTCGTTCAAGATCAAGGCGCGTGAGTCCCGCTTTAGCGGGATTAACCGTAGGAATAAATTAGATATTTCGAGTCCCGCCAAGGCGGGATGAACGCAACGTCCCGCTGCGGCGGGAGGCGAAAGGGGGCGTTTTTCAAAGGTCTCGAAATTTTAATAGAAGTCCTTGGCCGTGCATCCTTATTCGAACAGAGACCGAGTTGTCCTTGCCACCCGGAGAAAGGGCATAGATACCATCACGACACAGGCCTTCTTACTTACCGCTGCTTCCTCCCGGACCTGACGGGGTTCGTAAGCGCCTGTTACGTGAGGTCCATGTCAACTCCAAACATGACAGAGGGTCAACTTGGATCAAGGCTCTCCTGAAGGATTTTCAACCCCGCATGAGCGGATTTCGGGTTACAGGGCACCGCTAACGCCCCATCTAGCACGACCAAGGTCCTCAAAGGCAAAGGCCCTAAAAGAGATCTACTCTCTCTTTCAACTCTTTTCCCACTTTAAAAAAGGGAAGTTTCTTACTGGCTACCTTTATCATTGCTCCTGTCTTGGGGTTTCGGCCTTTGTAACCGTCATATTTTTTTACTTTAAAACTTCCGAGTCCCCTGATTTCGACCCTCTCACCCCTGATGAGAGCTGCTTCCATTTCTCCAAAGACCGTGTTCACAACCTCTTCCGCCTTTCTGAGGGGCAAACTCTCTTCTTTGGCCAAAGATTCTATCAACTGTGATTTGTTCATCTCTCCCCCTTGTGAGACCTTTGAAAAATACCCCTTTCCTAAACGTTTTAAATCCTCTGAAAAAGATTTTTGATTAGCCGCCTGTCAGAGTGCGGGCACGTACACTCAGGAAACCCGTGTTTGAAGATGCAGGGATCTTCAATAATTAAGTTAGGCAGGCTGGTAAAAAGTAGTTGATCAATAATAGCAAGTCAAGGATAAATCGGTAAAAAATATGTCATGAATAACAAAAAAAAGGGATAGAGACCCTCAAGCACACCGTTTACATTTGCGTCTCCTTTCGCTATAAGAAGCCACGTACAATTGTTAGCCATCTACATAAATCAATATCGCAAGCGTTCAAAGGTTCAGGGTTCAGCGGTTACCAATCATTTGGTGCGAATGATGAAAAGATCCAGTATCCCCGCTTAAAGTCGGGATCTTCGACCAGCATCAAATATCCAGCATAAGGAGTATTCGGTATGAGAAAATTAGTACGAAAAGGGGTAGAGGATTTGGTGCCCTATCCACCAGGGAAGCCTATAGAAGAACTTGAAAGGGAACTGGGGATCAGTGGTTCCATTAAATTGGCTTCCAATGAAAACCCGTTGGGCCCATCTCCTTTGGCCGTCCAGACGGTCATAAATAAGTCTTCTACCCTTAACCGATATCCTGACGGGAGTGGCTATTATCTCAAGTCAAAGTTGAGCAAAAAATTCAATATTCCCTTTGATCAGATTATCCTGGGGAACGGTTCAAATGAGTTAATTGAGCTAATCATTAGAACATTCCTGTCCCCCGGAGATCATACGATACAGCCATTTCCCACCTTTTTGGTCTACGAAAAGATAGTCAAAGGGGCCGGAGGCAATATGACATCTGTCCCTCTTTCGAATCTCAGCATCGATTTAAAGGGGATCCTCAATGCAATTACTCCAAAAACAAAGGTCATATTCATCTGCAATCCAAATAACCCCACTGGCGCAGCCATTTCAAAGGATGATATGCTCCAATTCTTGCGAGAGATTCCGGGAGATATCATCGTGGTATTAGATGAGGCCTATATCGAATTTACCACCGATGAAAAGACGGCAAACGGCATTGACCTGTTGGACGCACATTCTTTTCTGTTAGTATTGAGGACCTTTTCAAAGCTGTACGGTCTTGCCGGGTTGAGAATCGGTTACGGATTTGCTCCACAAATGGTAGTTGATTATATGAACCGGATCAGACAGCCTTTCAATGCGAATACCCTGGCACAGGCGGCTGCCACCGCTGCACTGGACGATTCTTCATTTGTCCATAAAACTCTTCAGGTAGTGCGAGAAGGCCTCCACTATTTATGCTACAATCTTGATGAAATGGGTCTTCAATATGTCCCTACACAAACCAATTTCTTTTTGATAAAAACACCAGGCGGCGGGAAAAGGATTTACGAGTTGATGCTCAAACAAGGGGTTATCGTTCGATCCATGGATAGTTATGACCTTCCCGATTATATCCGGATATCCATTGGGTTACCGGAAGAGAACGAAAGGTTTATCGAGACCCTTAAAAGGGTATTATAGGCGGTTAACAACACCATATGGAAAAGACACTGCTCTTCATGAAATAGGTCATGCCCTTGGATTTCCACATGAGCATCAGAATCCTGATACCGGGATTGTGTGGGATGAAGAGGCTGTCATTA
>DAOVUP010000117.1 GCA_030632525.1 Desulfobacteraceae bacterium
CAACCTGCAGAAGGGGAGGAGAAGGTCTTTGAGACCCTTTCAGGCATACCCGTTGAACCGCTATACACTCCAGCTCATACGGCCGGGATGGACTATCTTAATGACTTAGGTTTTCCCGGCCAGGAGCCTTATGTTCGGGGTGTTCATCCCACCATGTACCGGGGCCGGACCTGGACCCTGAGGCAGTTGGCAGGTTTTGGTCCCGCTGAAGAGACAAACAAGAGATATAAATTCCTTCTCAAGGAGGGCGCTACGGGTATAAACGGTGTCTTTGATTATCCTACCCTCCGGGGATTCGATTCCACGGATCCTTTTGCCCGGGCCGACGCAGGACGAGGCGGAGTAGCCATCGACACAATAGAGGATATGCGTATTCTTTTTGAGGGCATACCTATAGATAAGATCAGTACTTCCTTGGTCACGTGTCAGCCCATCTGCAACATCAGCGTTCAATCCATGTATTTCGCCAATGCCGAGATGCAAAATGTCCCACTCCATAAACTGACCGGGACAAGCCAAAACGATTTTCTAATGGAGACGGTAATTACGGTTGCACCTGAGCTTTTGCCCCCCAGATTTTCCTTTAAATTGAGCTGCGATGCCATTGAATACTGCACTAAGCGTGTTCCGCGCTGGAACCCAATAAGCTTTGCGGGCTATAATTATAGAGAATCCGGGTGTTCAGCGGCCCAGGAGGTGGCTTTTGTTATTGCCAATGCGACCGCATGTTCCGAGGAGTTAATCCGAAGGGGGCTTGAAGTGGACAGCTTTGCCCCACGTCTCAGCTTCTTCCTCTCAGCTCACAATGACTTTTTCGAGGAGATAGCTAAATATCGCGCTGCCAGGAGAATCTGGTTTCACATCATGAAGGAACGCTTTGGGGCAAAAGACCCGCGTTCTTTGAGGTTGAGGTTTCATGTCCAGACCGCAGGAGTCGCCCTGACTGCTCAACAACCACTGAATAACATATCGAGGGCTGCCTACCACGCCCTGTCGGCAGTACTTGGCGGAGCCCAGTCGGTTCATATTGATGGATATGATGAGGCCCTATGCACACCGACCGAGCTTTCCTCCCTCACGGCCCTCAGAACCAACCAGGTCCTTCAATTAGAAACAAGGGTGACTAACACCATTGATCCATTAGGGGGCTCTTATTTTGTGGAGACCTTGACCAACAAGATGGAGGAAGAGACCCTCCGGCTCTTGGACGAAATAGATGGAATGGGAGGGATTGTCAAGGCAGCGGAAACCGGATGGATACATAACGAGATCTCCAATTCAGCATATGAATACCAACAGGCAATTGAGTCGGGTAAGATGCCCATTGTGGGAGTAAACTGTTACCAGATGGAAGAGGAAGAGCTTCCCGTGGAGCTTTTTGAGGTACCGGAAACCCTTCAGATTCAGGAACAGAAGCTCAAGAAGATCAAGGATGAACGGAACGGGACCCACGTACGGGAAGCGCTGGATGCCGTTGCCCGGTGCTGTGAGCAAGAGGGAAATCTCATGGAGGTCATTGTAGAATCTGTCAAAACTCGGGTTACCCAAGGGGAGATCTCACAGACCCTCAAGGGTTCTTATGGCACGTGGGATCCCCCACTTTTTTAGGCCTATTGATGATTGAAGAGAGAAGGTCCTTATGAAAAAGAAAATCAGGATAGTCGTAGCACGTCTCGGTATGGATGCACACTGGCGAGGGAGTATTGTCGTAGCGCGCGCCCTGCGCGATGCTGGAATGGAAGTCATTTATTTGGGCAATCAAATGCCGGAAACCATTGTTGCGACGGCAATACAGGAGGATGCAGATATCGTTGGTTTGAGCACCCTCTCAGGAAACCATATGGTTCTGGCGCCTGAAGTAGTCCGACTTTTCAGGAAAGAAGATGTGGATGAGCCAACAGTGATTCTTGGCGGTACAATACCCCCTGACGATATTCCAAGGCTCAAAGAGGCAGGTATAGCCGAGGTCTTTGGAACGGGGACATCTTTGAAAAAGATAACAGACTTTATAACCGGATCTATTTAACCGGCATCTCCGTCTCTTCTCAAAAACTCCGGCACAGGGAACTCCTTTACCGCTATGCGGAATACTGGACGCAAGACATATATCTCCCCGAAACTTCTTTGACGCTCCAGGGTAATTATGAAAAACCCACATAACGGTCCTCGAAAGAGGATAGCAAATCTTCAACACACCATGGAGGACGCTGACGTTGATGCCGTATTGCTCAGCTATTCCAGGTCTACCCTGTACTATGCCGGCACGACTCAACCGTCAATCCTGGTTATCACACCTGAAGACTATCATCTAACAGTCATAAGAGGTATGGAATGGGCCATGAATGAGACATGGCTCAAATCAGAGAAAATCAGTTCAGGCAATGGCTACAAAGAGGTGAAGGAGCTACTCACTGGTTGGAAGATCGAAAAAGGCAGGTTAGGTTTGGAGTTAGATATACTTCCTGCCGGTCAATATCTTCAACTTTTAAAACTCTTTTCCCCATTAAGCATTGTCGACATATCGAAACTGATCTTAGAGCAAAGAAAAATCAAGGATGTTGAGGAGATTGAGCATACCAGAGAAGCCTGCCGAATAGTCCATTGCGGACACCAAAGGATACTTGAGGTGCTTCGGGAAGAAATAACAGAACTGGAATTGTCGTCGGAAATCGAGGATGCCCATCGAAAGGCTGGGCACGAAGGCCAATATTTTATAAGACAGTTCGACTTTTTTATGGGTACTGGACCTGTTAGTTCCGGCGCCAACCTGTCAAGGATTGCCGGTAAGCTCGTGTCCATCAGCGGTGTTGGCCTGAGCCCTTCCATTCCCATGGGCGCATCATTAAAAAAGATCAAAAAGGGCGAGACGATAGTCGTGGATATCCCGACTCATTACCGAGGTTACCACGCAGATCAGAGTCGAACATATGTCCTGGGAAAACCTGAACCTGTTTGTGAATCCATGTACGCCGGCATGAAGGAAATAGCAGATCGCATCATTGATATGCTGAGGCCTGGTATAAGCTGCACCCATCTCTATCATGTGGCATGCACTCTTGCAGAAAACATGGGTATGAGTTCTTATTTTATGCGCATCGGTAATGATTCAAGAAAAGTACCTTTTATCGGTCACGGTGTGGGCCTTGAAGTGAACGAGCCGCCGTTGCTTGGCAAAGATAACCAAGAGGTCCTTGAAGAAGGGATGATCATCGCCCTGGAACTTGAAATGTGCGGGTCTGTGGGTCAAGTGGTGAAACTGGAAGATATGCTCTTAATTTCTTCCGGGGGATCTGAAATTTTGCCCATAAGCCCAAGGGATCTTCACCAGATTTAACACCCACTCCGGGCAATGGCTTACTCGCCCTCGGCCTCTACGCCCCCGAGGGAATTTGTATTCACCGGACTCAAGCTCCGAATAAAATCTCCAACAGATGCCACGCCCATTTCTTCGACCTTACGGATCGTTTCGGTTCCGATGACAGCGATATCCGCCTTCCCCCTCAGAAAATCAACATTCGCCCGCTCCTTTATGCCAAATCCAACCGCAAGGGGAAGGCTGGAGGCCTTGCGACATCTGACGAGATAGGAGTCCAGCCCGGTGGAGAAGTTGGTGTCAGCTCCGGTAACCCCCTTTCGGGCCACGCAGTAGATAAATCCCCTGCCAAAGGAGTCAAGATATTTCATCCTCTTATCCGATGTGGCGGGTGAAAAGATAAGGATCGGGGCGAGATCGTATGCCTTCATTGCCTCTAAATAATCATGGCCCTCTTCTGGCGGCAGGTCGGGGATAATGGCTCCCTGCAACCCCCTTTTTGCCATAGCAGAGACGAAATCATGCACCCCGTAACAAAAGAGGATATTATAATAGGTCATAATTAGGAAAGGGATATCAAACTTCCGAACGACCCTTTCAGCAAGATTGAGGCATGCTTTTACTGTGGCCCCCCTTTGAAGGGCTCGCTGGTTTGCCCGGACAATCACCGGACCATCAGCAATCGGTTCGGAGAAGGGGACCTGTAACTCTATTAGATCAACACCCGAATCTACCATGGTCTCGACGATTTTGAAGGAATCCTCTAAAGAAGGATATCCAAGTACGATATGGGTCATCAAGAGGATATCCTTTTCCTTAAGCTTGTTCCTGAGAACCATCTCAAGCGCCATATTCATTCCCCTTTTTTTGAATGAACTCCTTCCAGCCCGGATCTGCAAATGCCTCAGCGATGGTAAAAATGTCCTTATCCCCCCGGCCGGACTGATTGATCAGGATAATGTCGTCTGCAGAAAGATCCGGGGCCTCTTTGAACGCCTGTACAAAGGCATGGGCCGACTCGAGGGCCGGTATCAGACCCTCCTTTCTGATTGTGAGGGCCATAGCGTCCAGGACCTCCGAATCGGTTGCTGCTTCAAATCTGATCCTCCCTCTTTCCCGGTGCCAGGCAAGGATAGGCGATACCCCTACATAGTCTAAGCCCGCTGCTACACTGTGGGTTTCTTTCATCTGTCCGTCCCTGTCCTGGAGAAAGTAGGTCTTGTACCCTTGGGCCACCCCCACAGACCCATTATCAGAAGCAAGCCGCGATGCATGCCGCTCCGTGTCCAGACCCTCCCCTGCTGCCTCAACCCCCACTAACTCCACCCGGTCATCAAGAAAGGCGCTGAAAATCCCTAAAGCATTGGATCCTCCTCCTACGCAGGCATAAACACGGGAAGGTAATTTACCTTCACGTTTTAAGATCTGTTCCCGGGCCTCTTTGCCCATGATGGACTGAAAATAGGAGACCATCTCCGGGAAGGGATGCGGTCCGCATGCTGTGCCTAACACATAATGGGTATCATCCATGTTGGTGACCCAGTCGCGAAAGGCCTCATTAATGGCGTCTTTCAATATGCGTGTACCGTCTGCAACCGGGATGACTTCAGCGCCTAAACGCTCCATCCAGAAGACATTGGGTCTCTGTCGTTCCACATCCACTTCCCCCATATAGACCGTGCATTTAAAACCAAATCTGGCCGCCATGGTGGCCGTGGCAACACCGTGCTGGCCCGCACCGGTTTCAGCAATAACCCTGGATTTTCCCATACGTTTTGCAAGGAGCCCCTGGCCCATCACGTTGTTTGCCTTATGGGCGCCCGTGTGATTCAGGTCTTCTCGTTTGATGTAAATACGGGCCCCATCAAAATGCCTTGTGAGATTTTCAGCAAAGGTAAGAGGTGTTGGCCGGCAGGAGTAAGTCGACATGATATACATATATTCCTGCCAAAAGCTGGGGTCGGTCTTGACTTTTTCAAAGGCTTCAACAAGCTCGTCAAAGGTGGTGGTGAGAATCTCGGGAATGAAAACCCCACCAAATTCTCCATAGTACCCCCGGTTAATCATCCAGCAGTCCTCCATGGTTTATTTTTCGGATCTTCTCCATCAGCTCTCTCATGAGGAGATGATCCTTTTTTCCTGGCCGTTTTTCCACGCCGCTGTTTACATCCACTGCAAAGGGCTTTACAAAGGAAATGGCTTTCTCAATATTTGACGGTGTAAGCCCCCCTGATAGAATAATATGGATTCCAGAATCCTTGCCCCTGACAGCCAGGTCCCAGTTGCATGTCTTTCCTGTGCCGCCTCTGATATTTTCATCGTAGGAATCAAAAAGTATGGCCCTGATTTTTCCGCGATAAGGTCTGATAGATTGAAGGACCGATCCGTCCCTGAACCGGAAGGCCTTGATTGCTTGAGGCATGAATTCGGCGCAAATTTCCGGGGTTTCATCACCGTGAAGTTGAATGAGATCGAGACCACAAGACCCTATGATCTCTCTTATGGAATCCGGGTTTTCGTTTACAAAGGCCCCTACCGTCTGCACAAAGGGGGGAATGCCACATATGATCTCCCGTGCCTTTTCAGGTGTGATCTGCCTGGGGCTTGGGGCAAATATGAATCCGATGGCATCTGCACCCATCTCCACGCTCATCCTTGCATCCCGGCGATTGGTTATTC
>DAOVUP010000044.1 GCA_030632525.1 Desulfobacteraceae bacterium
TCTCTTTGATTTTCTCGAACAGGGAGTCAACGATTTCAGCAGCCTGTTTCCGGCCCAGAAACGTACAATCCAACTCGGGAAATAGAAATAGCTGGGGGCCTTTGAGCCTTCGTTTGAAACGTACCTTTTCCATCACGCTCTTGACAATATCCATCTTGGTCAATGTCATGTTGGTTCAACCCCCTTCCTCCAGGTGCAAATCAGGAGTGTTGGATCCAAATACGATAAACTCCTCGTTTTATACCGTGTGGATGGCTATCCTTTACCAACGGCCGTGAGTTACGCCTCTTCCCTGCTCTCTGCGCTTATGCGCTCCGCACCAAACTGCATATCATGAAGCTGTTTGAACCTTCCGTTCAGACTCAGCAACTCCTCAAGGGTCCCCGTTTCCACAATTCTTCCCTTCTCCAGGACAAAGATACGGTCTGCTCTCATAATTGTGCTCAACCTGTGGGCCACAATCAGGATGGTTCGCGTCCCCTTCAACCTTTCAATTGCCGCCTGGACAAGCCTTTCGCTCTCTGCATCGAGGGCCGAGGCCGCCTCATCTAACATCAGAATGGCGGGGTCAATCAGTATGGCCCTTGCAATGGCGATCCGCTGTCTTTGCCCGCCTGACAAAAGGCTCCCCTGATCCCCCACCATGGTCTGGTAGCCCTGTGGTTGCGCCATGATAAAGGCATCGGCATTGGCAGCCTTCGCTGCCTCTATTATCTCTTCCCGGCTTTTCTGGGGGCTCCCGTAGCTGATGTTATATTGAATAGTCTGATTAAAAAGGAGGGTCTCCTGGTTCACAACCGCTATCTGCTTGCGAAGCGATTCCAGGGTCACATTACGGACATCGTTTCCATCAATGGTGATACTCCCCTCTGTAACGTCATAAAAACGGGGTATCAGGTCTAAGAGCGTGCTCTTGCCAGCCCCGGTAGATCCCACAAAGGCCACCATTTCCCCTCTTTTGAGGCGGAATGAAATATCCTTGAGCACCAGATCATCGGGTGAATAACCAAAGCTCACGTTATCAAATTCTATAGACTGGTTATGGCGGGGAAGCGATTTTGCCCCGGAATTATCTCGAATATCAGGAACCCTTCCCATAATGCCAAAAACCCGCTCTGTGGCGCCCTGAAGTGTCTTGATCTGGTTGTTCACCAACGCCAATCTCTTTATGGGTCTATAAACCCTTGAAAAGGCATACGCCATTGCCATAATCTCTCCAAGGGTATGATGAAAATAGACCTTTCCAACAATCAGGACCGCCGGCATGACTAAAAAGACAACTGAGTCCATCATCGGACCGAGCCCTAATTGCCATCGATTCCAGTGCATGACCTTTTTGTAGAGATCTTCAGCCAGCTCACTGAACCGCTTCACCTCACTCCTTGCCATAAAAAATCCCTGCACCAATTTAAGGCAGAGGAGGGTCTCATGATAGGCCGAGGTAACTTGTGCAATCGCTTCCTGGACCCTGAAAGAGTGTTTTTTGACCTTGCGGCCAAACAGTCTGACCAAAAGAGCAATCAAAGGCACCGCAAAGAAAACCAGCAAGGTCAACTTGAGATTCATCACAAAGAGAAAGATCAAAAACACTAACGCCGTCAGTGGATACTCGATAAGCCCCAGGAGCACCTCGGAAATGAGACCCTGCAGCACGGCCAGATCAGCCGTGGACCTGGCAATCAGCTCACCTGATTTCTCTTTGTGATAGAACCCCAATGAGAGAGAGTTAAATTTCCTGAAAAGATCTATTCGGACCGATTGAACCGCCCTGTTGGAAAAGGCAGCAGCAGCAAGACCGCCAAAATAGGTGGTGATGGATCTGATGAAAACCGCGACAAAGGCCACTAAGGTGAGGAGCCCGAGGAGGCGGTTCGGGGTTATCCCATCCACGATAGTCAGTTCGGTCCGTTTCCAGGAAAACCATGAGCCGGAATCAAAATGTATCCAGGGTATTTTCCAGGCAACAGGAGCTGACCCTGTCTTCATCCCTTCATCTATAAAGGGTTGCAGGAGGTAGGCGGGAACCACCACAAACAAAGAAGAGATGGCCATGAGGACCAATGCACAGATGACCATCCCCCGATGGCGCTTAATGTAGGCGGCAATCTCTTTGCCAATGATACGATCTAACATGTGATTTGGTTGAGTAGTTGAGTAGTTTAGTAGTTGAGTAGTTGAGTGGTGGTGGCCGTCCACCGGTAGCGAGAAAGTCGGCATGAACTCTGATCGGCTAAAGCGCCCCTATAAGCCTTGATATAACAATCCGCTGTACCTCAGAGGTCCCTTCGCCTATCTCTAAGAGTTTCTGATCCCTGTAGAACCTTTCCACATCATACTCCTTCATCAGACCGTAGCCACCGTGGAGTTGGACAGCGTGGTTTGCGCAGCGATACATGACTTCGGAACAGTTAAGCTTGGCCATGGCCGCTTCCTTGGAAAAAGGCTTGTCATTATCTCTTAGCCAGCATGCCTTGTAAAGGATGAGACGGGCGCACTCTATCTCAAGAGCCATATCGGCCAATTTGAATGCATTCACCTGGAAATGGGATATCGGTTTGCCGAACTGCTCCCGCTCTTTACTGTATTTAAGCGCTAATTCAAAACATCCCTGGGCCCCACCCAAACCCATTGCGCCAATAGACAGACGTCCCCCGTCCAAGGTTTGCATCATTTGATAAAACCCATGACCTCTTGGACCTAAAAGGTTATCTCCCGGGACACGACAATCATCAAAATACAGTTCGCTGGTGTTGGACCCTCGCCACATGAGCTTGCCATGCATCTCCCTTGCCTCAAATCCAGGGGTGCCGGATTCAACATTGATACACGAAAGCTCGGGCCGGCCATCATCACGGGCGCCAGTGCGGCAGAGACAAGTCACCCCTGATGTAATTGTAGTGGAGGCATTGGTAATAAAGATCTTACTCCCGTTAATGATCCATTCGTCTCCGTCCAAGAACCCTGTGGTCTTGGAATTGCCGGCGTCAGAACCGGCATTAGGCTCAGTCAAACCAAAGCCCCAAAGGGTCTCCCCGCTGCAAAGTTTCGGCAGGTATTTCTCTTTTTGCTCCTCATTTCCGAAATAATAAAGGGGACCAATCCCTAAGGAATTGCCTGCCGCTACCGTGGCGGCATGTGACCCATCTACCCTGGCAATCTCTTCGGTGGCAATAATATACGAGACATAATCCATGCCCTGACCGCCGTATTTTTCAGGAACAAACATCCCGAAAAGACCCAGATCGGCCATCTTCTTCATGGTTTCATAGGAGAATTCCTCTTTTTCATCCAACTCCCTTGCAACCGGTTTGATCTCCTTTTCGGCAAAGTCACGCACCGAATTGCGCAGGATCTCCTGTTCCATCGAAAGACTGAAGTCCATGGTACTCCTCATAATTAAAGGGTTACGAATTTAGGACTTGAAAATAAATTTCACAATTCCTCTAACCCTAAACCCGTTATTTTATAGGCCTATATAAGAATTTTGTCAATTATAAAAGCAGTCTGTAAATATTGAATAAACTTTTGGCAGCATGCCACTCACACAAGATCAAGAGGCCAGATCAAAGCCATAATTTGAAATACTGGTGTTGTTCGGAATTGCTTGATTAGCTCTGCTTTTTATTATACATATTACTGGTTATTATTTTAATTCCATAAAGTAAGGAGATTCATTATGAAAGGGCCCATAGGATTAGTCAGGTCCGACAAGATAGAGGGATACGAAAATCTGGGGCCTATTTATGAATGGTCGGAGGCAGGGGCCTATCTCACCATTGACAGGGTGTCTTTCGGGGGAAAAACCGGTGCGATTCTCTGTTACTTCAATCCTCCTGTTCATCAGGTGGGAAACCCTGGTTTAGACGCCTATTTAGAGGGTATGGACAAGGTCCATAAACAAAAGGAGGCGCTTGAATTTCTCATCCTTTATGGGGCCAACGACCCTGTCCATGCAGGCGGCGATCTCAAGGAAAGCCTGACCAAACTGGACAGTACTTTAGATAAAAAAAGAGAAAGGGAAGCTGCTGGCGCATCACCGGAAGAAGTGGACCGCCTCTTTGATTGGGCAGACATCCGGCTAACAAAGGGGCAGGCCCTCCACGGAAAGATCAGGACCATTTCAAACCGGTTCAGGGTCATTGCCGCTTGTGGAGGCGGAACGCGTTTCGGCGGTTCAGCGGAGATTCCCCTGATGGCCGATTATTTAGTGGGCGACTCCAGAAGCGGTATGTGTTTCAGTGAGGCCATGATCGGTCTGATACCGGGTTGGGCAGGCATCGCCAGGTCATTAATCAAGGCCGGTCCGGTAAATGCGGCATTCATGGCCATGACATCAAAGGAAGTAAAGGCCCATCAACTCAAGGAAATCGGGACCTATAATGAAGTGGTCCAGATTTCTTTCCCTTTCCCGAAAAGGGGAAAAACCGGCGACCCGGATGCTGACAAAGCCAACTATTTAGCCGCCTTGGAGACTCACAATGATGACACCGGATTTCTCCTTCTTCCAAAGGCCCTGGAAATCGCGACCTGTCCGGAAGAAGCAATCCCCAAGGTGGGTGAGAATGAGAGGCTGATCCTGGCTACGGAAGAGGATATTTCCCAAGAGGTAGCCAGAAGAAAGGACCCGGAAAACTACTCTCAACTTTGGGGGAAATCTTTGAGAGAGGTAAAAGATGAGATAATTCGGATTGGAAGGCCCCTGGCCCCCCAATCCATAGAAGCCCTGAACAAACTTCTTGTTGATTATGATCCATCCCAATTTGATGAAAGTTTATTCGTTGAAAGAGAGATGAAGGCAGATGCCAGGCTGTACCGTGACCCCAGATTCCGTACAGGTCTGATCGCAACACTTCAACAAACCGTAGCAGATTACAGGGAGGCCGACTAACATGAAACAGTATTTTGAAAAAATGACGCCAATAGGAAAGGAACTCAACGAAAAAGATCGAGGGCAGAATAAAGAAAACGCCGATGAGATATCAAAGGTGGACAAGGATATCGCCGAGGCCATAGAGAAAAGAAAACTGGCCGGCATCCCGGCCGAAAGGGTCCACAAACGGGGAGAAAATACGGCATGGGAAAGGATCGACCTTTTAGTTGATCCCGGGACATTCCTACCCTTAAACAGCCTTTATGATCCTGAGTTCAACCAGGAGGGGAGCACCGGTGTATTGACCGGATTAGGCAAAATATCGGACAGATACGCGCTCATCATTGCCTCGGATAATAAAGTCCTTGCCGGGGCCTGGATTCCTGGCCAGCGTGAACATGTGTTCCGGGCCCAGGATATTGCCGAACAACTCCACATTCCACTTGTCTGGGTACTCAACTGCAGCGGTGTCAAATTGACTGAACAGGAGATGGTATACGCGGGCAGACGATCAGGCGGAAGGACCTTTTTCAGGCATGCGGAGTTGATTGAAAAAGGAATACCGGTGATCGTGGGCATGTTCGGCACAAACCCTGCCGGTGGGGGATATCATGCCATCAGCCCTGCCATTATTTTTGCCCATGAAAAATCCAATATGGCCGTGGGCGGCGGCGGCATTGTGAGCGGCATGTCTCCGAAAGGGCATTTTGACCTTGGGGGAGCAGAGACCCTGATTGAGGCAACTAGACAGTTTAAACAGGCCCCGCCAGGCGGTGTCAAAATCCACCATGATAAGACCGGATTCATGAGAGAGGTGTTTGATACGGAAGAAGGTGTGCTTGATGCCATAAAGAAATGTATGGCGGGCATGCCGCTATATGACCCATCTACCTTCAGGGTTGCAGAACCTGCTGATCCGCTGTATCCGGCGGATGACCTCAATTTTCTCGTTCCCATTAATCAGAAGAGGACCTACGCCATTGAACAGGTATTAGCCAGGCTCTTTGACGGGAGCGAGCACATGGAATACAGACCGGATTATGGTCCTGAAGTATACTGCGGTCTTGCCAGGATAGACGGCTTCCCAATGGGAGTCATTGCCAATCGCCAGGGTTTTTTGGGCAAGGGGTATCCCAAATATGCAGAGAACAAATATTTGGGTATCGGGGGCAAGCTTTACAGGGAAGGTCTTATCAAGATGAATGAGCTGGTCATGTTCTGCGGCAGGGATAAGTTGCCCCTGATCTGGTTTCAGGATACGAGTGGTATTGACGTGGGTGATATTGCCGAACAGGCAGAGCTTTTGGGGCTTGGCCAGTCACTCATCTACTCCATTGAAAGTTCTCACGTGCCCATGATGTGCGTTGTCCTGAGAAAGGGAACGGCAGCGGCCCATTACATCATGGGAGGGCCCCAGGCAACTCGGAATAACGCCTTTACATTGGGTGTGGGGACCACAGAAATATATGTCATGCACGGCGAGACCGCTGCTGCCGCGGCCTTTGCAAGACGACTGGTCAAGGAACAGGATGCGGGAAATCCCCTTGAACCGGGTATTGATAAGATGAACGCCCTTGCCCAACAGTATCATGACCAGTCCAGACCAATATACTGTGCAAAAGCAGGGCTTGTGGATGAGATCACCCGCATGTCAACATTGAGGGATTATTTTGTTGGTTTTGCGAGATGCTGTTATCAGAATCCGACCAGTATCTGCCCCCAGCATCAGATGCTACTGCCGAGATCCATCAGAGGGTAGGGTTTTTCATAATTGAATAAGGAGTGATGGAGCATTGAACTAGCCCATAAAAAGGAGGGGGAAATGAGCGAATATGATATTTTCAAAGCCAATCCGAGAATGCCAAAAAAGGTCAGGTTAGGTGATATCACCATCAGGGACGGATTTCAGCATGAGGAGGAATGGATACCCACCGAGGCCAAGATATATTATCTCCAGGAACTGGCCTTTGCCGGTGTGAAACGGATGGAGGTGACCAATTTGGGAAACCCCAGGATCATGCCCCAGTTCAAAGACTGTGAGGAGGTCCTTAAAGGGGTGCACAACGACATATTTAAAAAGAGATTAGCCAAGAGAGGCATCAATCACGAGGATATTGAATGGACGGCCGTAACCATCAGGGAAGGTGCCGTGGATCAAGCTATCCGGCTCAAGGAACAAGGCTATGGCCCGGACAGGGTCCTGATGATGGTATCCACCGATGAGGAGCATCATTTTGCGAACAGTGGCACCACACTGCCCGATTACTGGATGGAGGCGGAGCGCTGTATCAAGAAGTGCAAAGCTGCCGGCATCAAGATGTGCGGTACGGTGAGCACCATATGGGGCAGCCCCATTTCAGGTCCTACCAAATTTGAGGAGGCCGTGGAATTTACCAAGCGGTGGCTCAGTATCGGGGCCGATGATATTGAACATGCAGACCATGATGGTTCTGCACCGCCCAATCGGGTTTACCGCTATTTTTCAATGATATTAGATGAAATACCTAATACGGATCTCCACATAGCCCATTTTCATGTAACCAGGGGATGGGGCCTTGCAAACGTCCTGGCCGCCCTTCAAGCAGGGATCGATATATTTGAGGGAACCATTGGCGGTATGGGCGGACAGCCTGCCAATTTTCTGGGAAAAACTCCCGTACCTGGCACAGGATCCTATTATTACAAAGATCCCAATGTGGTGGGACTGGTCACATTTGAAGATATGTGTGTCATGTTAGATGAGATGGGGATTGATATCGACGGGATAGATGTGGACAGGATACTGGAACTCGGCATGATGATGGAAAAGACGGCGGGGAGGAGATTACGCTCCGAATCAATCCTGAACGGCAGGATCCCAAAAGAGGCGCGCGAACAATTCAAACGGCCAGGGCTCCCAAAAGTAAAAGAGAAGTTAGGAGAGAAACCGGGCGTGGTCATACCCGAGGGGTGGCCGGAAAAGGCCGAAGTGCCCGCGGAAGTCCTTAGGGAAACTTGAAACTCGAAACTTGAAATTCGGTAACACATTTAGGCGCCAGGTTACGGCTATAAGACGCGACACGACATAAATGCTACAGGATGGATGGTCCAATAGCCGGTCTGCTACCCTCGTAAGCGACAGAGCAGGGGAGATATGGATTGTAGTTAGCGCCTCGGGGGGAGGGATCGGGAGAGAGGAATCCTGCTGTAGAGTTCTCTTTGGACTTTTTCAGCCAAGGCAAACACCACATGCTCATCAAGCCCGGTCTTTACCCCTAATTTACCGAAAAACGGAACCAGTTTCTCGGTCGGTTGATTTCCGGGGGCCCCTGTAA
>DAOVUP010000289.1 GCA_030632525.1 Desulfobacteraceae bacterium
CCTTAAGGAGAAACTCCCCCGTATCAAAAAGATCATATATGCGGATCCAAAAGGATTATGGGATTACGAAGATGAATCCCTGATCGAATACTACGAGGTTGAGCGCATAGGCCGGGAGATACACCAGAAAGAACCAGACCTTTTCGAGAAAAATGTCCAGGCCATTAAGCCTGACGACTTGGCGGTTATTTGCTATACCTCAGGTACAACCGGAAACCCTAAAGGGTCCCTTCTCACATACAGGAATATTATAAGCATGGTGGCCTCGTTGAATGAGGTGGATCCCAAAGAACCGGATGACCAGTTTCTTTCCTTTATTCCTTTGCCGTGGATTGTGGAACAGACTATGAGTGTCTTTTCCGCCTTATATTCGGGTTATACTGTGAACTTCCCGGAGGAATCGGAAACCTCCCTGGCCGACCTTTACGAGATAGCCCCAAGTCTTGTGGTGGCCGGGCCAAGTATGTGGGAAGGGCTTTCCCGTCAAGTCATGGTCAAGCATCTGGACGCATCTTTCTTTAAGAAACTCATCTACGACCTGTGCCTCCCAATCGGATACCGCTGGGCAGACTTCAAATTTGACAAGGAGAAGCCCCCATTTCTCTGGAAAATTATATACTGGCTCGCATACACTGCCATGTTCAGGGCACTGAGAGATCGCCTGGGCTTCTCCAGGGTTCGCTCTGCCATGACAGGTGGTGCGGCCCTTGGTCCCGATGTGTTTCGCTTCTTTCACGCCCTTGGCATCAACCTGAAACAGATCTATGGGCAGACAGAAGTGGCTGGATACTCCACAATTCACCGTGACGGCGATATAAATTTCGACTCGGTAGGAATCCCGGTCCCCATAGCTAATATCTCTATATTTGAGCCTGACAAAGAGGGTGTGGGACAGGTTATCTCATCAGGCCCCGGCCTTTTTCAGGGATATCTCAAGAACGAGGAGGCCACAAAAGAAACAATCATAGACGGGTGGCTCCACTCCGGTGATGCGGGCTATTTTACCCCTGATGGACACCTGGTGATTATTGACCGGGTCAAAGACCTGATGCACCTCAAAGGCGGAGCAAGGTTTTCACCCATGTTTATTGAAAACAAGCTCAAGTTTTGTCCGTATATTGTTGAGGCCGTTGTCCTGGGACACGAACAGGAATATGTAACAACCATGATCTGTATTGATTTTAAGCATGCGGGCAAATGGGCTGAAGACCGCCGGATCAGTTACACCACCTATTCAGATTTGGCCGCAAAGCCGGAGGTTTATGACCTGATTGAAAGAGAGGTAGTGCGTGTAAACACCACCCTGCCTGAAAAGGCCAGGATCGAAAAATTTCTACTCCTTTACAAGGAACTGGATGCGGACGACGAGGAACTTACCCGTACCAAAAAGATACGGCGCGGATTTATCAATGAAAAATATAAAAAAGAGATCGCCGGCTTGTACAGTGATGCAGCAGAACTTCCCATTGAGACTGTCATCCGATACCAGGACGGTAAAACAGCCACACTCCGTACCAATCTGATTATTCGTACCATGAAACCCGAGGATGCCTATAAGGATCTTTTAAGACCCAAAGGTTTTTTCAAAAGACTTACGGGGGGAATTTAAGTTGCATAGCGAGTTTCAGTTTTTCATGCAATTCTTGTTGTCCGGGCTTTCCATGGGCTCTATTTATGCCCTTGTCGCCCTGGGATTTGTCCTTATTTACAAATCCACATCCATTTTAAACCTTGCCCAGGGCGAATTTCTCATGGTTGGAGCCTATTTTTGTTTATCAATGACATTAGATTTCGGGCTCAATTTTATTGCCTCTTTTATGATCACCATGGTCTTCTCTGTGCTCTTGGGGATGGCTGTGGAACGACTTGTGCTCAGGCCCCTTATCGGAGAGCCCATAATTTCGGTGATTATGGTTACTTTAGGCCTTACATACATTTTAAGGGGCGTGGTCATCATGCTGTGGGGCAATGATATCCGACAGTTTAATATCTTTCCGGAAGAACCCATTGATTTGTGGGGCGTTAAGCTCACTTATCTGTATCTCTGGAGCATGGGAATCTCACTTGTACTGCTGACTTTTTTTGCCATATTCTTTAAATACGCCCGTACGGGCATCTTTATGAGGGCAGTGGCGGACCACCAAACCGCATCACAGAGCATGGGAATTTCAGTCAAACGGATCTTTGCCATTAGCTGGTGTATCGCCGCTGTAGTATCCTCCATCGGCGGAATCCTGGTAGGCAATATCGGAGGGGTCGGCGTGGATCTCAGCTACATAGGTCTTAAGGTGTTGCCTGCTGTAATCTTCGGGGGGCTTGACAGTATCTTAGGCGCTATCATTGGTGGCCTGGTAGTAGGTGTTCTGGAATTTCTTTCAGCCGGCTATCTGGACCCCTATATCCCCGCTTTGAACGAGGTATTTCCCTTTATTGTTCTGGTTTTGGTTTTGATGTTTAAGCCTTATGGTCTATTTGGAATTGAAGAGATTGAGAGGGTCTAGGGGGAAAGTGATCTAAAGTGACTAAAGTGCCTATTTATCCCGCTTGCAGCGGGGAAGCTAAATATGAAAACCTTTAGTAAGTTTCGACCTGTGTGGTTAAGTTTTTACAGCTCTTTGTGGGTTGGGTTGAATC
>DAOVUP010000224.1 GCA_030632525.1 Desulfobacteraceae bacterium
ATATGGTTATCAGGGTCAATACTTTAAAGACTGACCGCCAGGGATTGCTTGAGCGTTTGAATGAGGAAGGAGTCACCGGCTCCACATCTCTCTATTCTCCTGAAGGAGTAACTCTTGAAGGTCTCAAAGGGCCTGTTAACAGGTTGGCTGCATTCAAAGAAGGGCTTTTTCAGGTTCAGGGTGAGGCGGCGCAGATCGGATCTCATCTCCTTTGTCCCCGGCCAGGGGACTCGGTACTTGATGTCTGCGCAGGTCTTGGGGGGAAATCGACCCACCTTGCAGCTATCATGGAAGACAAAGGGTTTATTCTTGCCCTTGACAGAACCCGCAGCAGATTGATAAGTCTTTTACAAAGCTCAATTCGTCTTGGAACGGGCTCTGTCAAGCCGGTGGTCGCGGATGCAAGCGGTCCCCTTTCAACAATTTTGAAGTATCCTTTTGATAATATACTGGTTGACGGTCCATGCTCCGGTCTTGGTGTAATATCAAAGAATCCTGATATAAAACTGACGAAAAGGGCAGGGGACATTAAACGATTAGCGCGTTTACAGACAACAATTCTGAATCAAGCGGTTCATCTCCTGAGGAAAGGGGGCAGAATGCTGTATCTGACCTGCACCATCTCAAAGGAGGAGAATGAAGGAGTGGTTAAGGGCTTCTTGGAAACAAACAGTGAAATTGCCCTCGAAAACCTGAAGATCACGATCCCGGAATGGGGTCTTGATCTGATTGATGATAACGGCTTTTTCAGGACCTTGCCTCATATTCACGGGATGGAAGGTTTCTTTGGCGCGCTTTTTACAAAGACCTGATAGGGCGAAAAGACTTCAACCTCTCTGGTATCCATCATCAATCATCAATCGATCCCGCCTGCTGCGGGACTTACGCTACGCTTCAGCAATCCAAAACCAAATACCCAATTTTCTCCGCCCTAAATCTGGTCCAGGCGGGATTTTCACTTCGCTTCAACAATCGTTAATCTTCAATTCTAAAGGGGAGTCAGCATGGGAAAAATAGCACCCTCGATTTTATCAGCGGATTTTACCCGTCTTGGGGAAGAAATTAAGGATGTGGAAAAGGCGGGAGCGGACTACATACATATTGACGTAATGGATGGGCATTTTGTGCCCAATATAACTATCGGCCCAATGATCGTAAAAGCGGCTAAGCGTGTAACAGATCTGCCCCTTGATGTCCATTTGATGATTTCCGAACCGGATTATTTTATAGAGGATTTCGCCGAGGCGGGGGCGAGTATCATAACGGTCCACGCGGAGGCCCTGAATCATCTCCACAGGACTATCCATCTCATTCGGGATAAAGGAGTAAGACCTGGGGTGGTCCTGAATCCAGCCACCCCATTAGGTGTGGTGGAATATGTCTTGAATCAGATTGACATGGTTGTGTTAATGACAGTGAATCCAGGTTTTGAGGCCCAGAAATTTATCCCGGAGGTCATCCCAAAGATAAGAAGACTGAGAAAAATGGTGAATGATCTCAATTTGAGTCTGGAAATCGAGGTTGATGGGGGGATCGATCCCGAGAACATCGGCCGGGTGTCATCAGCAGGGGCCGATGTCTTTGTGGCAGGCTCAGCGATTTATTATAGTAAAGACTATAAAGAAACCATCCGTTTGATGCGGGAGAGGATGTCT
Source organism: Desulfobacteraceae bacterium (assembly GCA_030632525.1). Classification (GTDB taxonomy): domain Bacteria; phylum Desulfobacterota; class DSM-4660; order Desulfatiglandales; family Desulfatiglandaceae; genus Desulfacyla. The sequence goes on from DAOVUP010000224.1 coordinate 1,656, forward strand.
GAATCTGAATGAATTTAACGATCTCAGTAACCGTTCAAAGGTTCCCCGCACAACAGGGAACCTTTGAACCGGGGAACGATTAGGGGAGTTCCTTCATCCACACCTTCTCATTAAACCAGTGATTTCTGAGCTCGTCGAGGAGGCCGGAGCCTTCGATTAGCGTCATGAAATTGCGCATCCAGTTGATCAGCAGAGGATCTTCGGACATGGCGATTCCCAGAGGCTCGAATGTGAGACGCGCGTCTCCCGAAGTTAATCCCTTGTCCTTGTTGCGAAAGGCGGTTAGCGCGCAAAAGGGATAATCTGCAACGATAATGTCAACCTTGTCGTTTAAGAGCATTTCAAGGGCCGCGTCATAGGTTCCTGTGGTGAACAGCTTTGCCTTTGGAGCGGCTTCTTTGACCATTGCCTGGCTGGTAGAGTCTTTTAGCGCCGCGATTCTGAATTTCTGCTGGTTGAGACCTTGTGCATCCTGTATGGCTGTGACCGTCCCCCTCTTGGTTAAGATCCCTTTACCCGAGATATAATAGGGTCCCACAAATGCCACTTTCAGGTTACGTTCCGGGGTGATGGTCATGCCGGATATGACCATATCCACCTTTCCAGCCTCAAGCGCAGGGAGCAGCTTGGGAAATGGCATGGTGGCAAGCTTAAGTTTGACGCCCATGTTTTTGGCTATCAATTCAGCGAGCGCCACATCCATACCAATGATTTTGCCGGCTTTGTTCTTGGCGTTCATGGGGGGCTGGCCACCCGTGAGTCCCACAGTGAGTTGGCCTTTCTTCAGAATATTATCCAGTACAGGCCCTGCTATGGCAGCGGTGACCAGGGTTAGTGCCAGTGCGGTTGCCAGGGTAACGACCAAGATGCTTCTTTTCATTCTAATCCTCCTTAGTGTTTGGGTATACCAACCCTTCAATTCCTTTCAGATAATAAAACTAACATAAAGCTATCCTGATTTCAATCCTGTTCCTTTCGATCAAATTATAATAGGCGGTGAAGAGGACGATTTTTTGTTGGGAAATCGTTGGTCAATATGTTATAGCATTTCTGCCCGATGGAATAAAAAATGAGATTCGAAAATGGTGTGTAACGGAGGTTATCAAATGAAATATGGTATGATCCTGTCTGTTTTTCTTATTGTCCTGACATTTTCTGGGGGAGCCACGGCTGCTCTTTCTGACAAGCCGCAGGTGATCATTGAGACAACAAAGGGCGTCATTGTCCTTGAGCTTTACCCTGATGAGGCCCCAAAGACGGTCGATAATTTCTTGCGCTACACCCGATGGGGACATTACGACGGCACAATTTTTCACCGTGTAATTCCTGACTTCATGATTCAGGGAGGAGGTTTGACTCCTGACATGAAGCAGAAGCTCGCCGAGATGCCCATAAAAAACGAGGCCGACAACGGACTGAAGAACGATCGAGGCACGGTGGCCATGGCGCGTACCCAAGACCCGCATAGCGCAACGAACCAGTTTTTCATTAATACAAAACACAACAAATCTTTAAACCACACGAGCAAGACCCCCCAAGGCTGGGGATACACTGTTTTCGGGAAGGTAATTGAGGGTATGGATGTGGTTGATGCAATCTCCAAAGTCAAGACCGGTAAGCGGGGCTATATGTCAGATGTTCCGATTGAGCCTGTAATCATTACAAAAATGACCGTAAAAGAGTAGGATTAGAAGAACCAGTTTTGAACATATCAAGGCATTTCTTTTAAAATACTCCGGCAAAACTAAGGCCTCGGCAGTACGGCTTCTGAAATCGCCCTGCCTAATTCAGCCGTTGTGGCCTTTCCCCCCATATCAGGGGTTTGTAAACCAGGCTCTTGAAGGACGGTTTCAATGGCCTGTTCCACAATGCGTGCAGCCGTTGCATGGCCGAGATGATCAAGCATCATGGCCCCCGCCCAGATCTGGCCAATGGGATTGGCCACACCCTTCCCGGCAATATCAGGTGCTGACCCGTGCACCGGTTCAAACATGG
>DAOVUP010000049.1 GCA_030632525.1 Desulfobacteraceae bacterium
ACGTGAGGCCAAAAGGTTTCCCTGGCCTCCCACGGCGATGAATACTAATCGTTTTGTTTCCATAGAATCCTCCCTATTACTCTTTCAATGGTAGAATTGCATTTTCAGGGCAAACCTGAGCGCAGACAGAGCAGCCGATGCAGAGATTCTTGTCTATTTCGACCTCATCGCCTTCAATGTACATTGCCGGGCAGGCCAACAGGTTGATACAGTCACGATGGTTTTTGCACTTGTTACGATTGATGTAAAAGGGCTTAGACTTCTTGAACTGTCCTGTGGCCTTTGCAAAGAGCGGGCAGAACTCCTGTGAAATGATGACTGACATACCGTCATATTCCATTGAAGCCTTAACCGCTTCGATGGTCTTTTTTAGCTTGAAAGGCTTGACAATATGAACATCTTCAACGCCGAGCCCCCTCACTACATTTTCGATAGATATACGCGTTCTTTCAACACCCATGGGGCCAGTATCAACACCGGGATGGATCTGATGGCCTGTCATTGCGGTGGTTCCATTATCTAAGATTACCAGGGTAAACTTATGGTTGTTATGGACCGCATTAACGAGCCCGGTAATACCTGAGTGAAAAAAGGTGGAATCGCCGATAAATGACACCACCTTTTGATCTGTGGCCCTGGAAAAGCCACAGCCGGAACTGACAGAAGAGCCCATACAGATAACAAAATCGGCCATGGAAATAGGGGGCAGAAGCCCTAAAGTATAACAGCCGATATCGGTCGGGTAAACAGTATCCGTCCCGTAGATCTGCTTAACAGCATAGTAGGTTGCACGGTGGGGGCATCCTGCACAGAGATTGGTCGGCCTTCCCGGGAGTGCCGGGACATCTGAACTGTCGAGCATTTCATAAGGCTTATAATCCATACCGAAGTACAGGGCAATCGCCTTGCGGACCATCCCGGGATCATACTCATAGAGTCGGGAAAAGGCCCCCACCCCTTTTCCCTTGATCGGTATGGAAATACCGTTTTCCTGGGCCATGGCCTTTAGTTCATTTTCGTTAATAGGTTCCAATTCTTCAACTACCAGGACCTTGTCCACAGCTTTCAGGAACCTTGTGCAGAGCTCTTTGGGCATGGGCCATGAAAACCCTAATTTGAGGATGCTGACCTTATCCCCTATCCCCAGGTCAGAGACAGCGTCTTTTACATAATTAAAACTTGCCCCGTTTGCTACAATCCCCCATTTACCCTCACCGATGATCTCATTATATGAGCCGCTCTCAGATTTCTCGCTTGCTTGATCATATTTTTCCAGCAGCACCTTATGAAGATTCCGGGCAACCGCCGGCACAGCCACAAAATGGAAGGGGTTTTTTTCAAAATGGGCCGATGTCTTGATCGGCTTTAACTCTCCAAGGCGGACGGCCCCTCTGATATGGGCCAATCTTGTGGTGGTCCTTATGATCACCGGGAGCCCTAATTCCTCTGACAGATCAAAGGCCTCCATGGTCATATCTTTCATCTCCTGCGTGTTAGTGGGCTCTAACATGGGGAGGCCTGACAGCCGTGCGTAATAGCGGTTGTCCTGTTCGTTCTGGCTTGAAAAGAGTGAAGGGTCATCTGCATTTATGATAACCATACCCCCCGTGACACCCACATAAGCTAAGGTCATCATCGGGTCGGAGGCCACGTTCATACCAACATGTTTCATGGTTACCATGGTCCTCAGGCCTGCAACAGCCGCGCCTGCTCCAACCTCCAAGGCCACCTTCTCATTTGTTGAATATTCAAAGTAGAGGTCAGTTTCCTGGCTGATTCTAAAGAAGTTTTCCGGAATTTCGGAGGAAGGCGTTCCCGGATAGCATGTGGCAAAGGATACCCCTGCTTCCAAGGCTCCCCTGGCAATAGCCTCGTTGCCTAAGAGAAGAATTTCTTCTCCTGGAGTGTCTATCAGTAGTTTGTGCATATTTTTCCCTCCCGATTGGTAAAGATTGATGTGGTTATATCTGGCATCCTTCATTCACAAGCTTACACTTTATTTCGAAATGGGGTGTATTCTCGAATTGAAAAACGGATGCCGAAACTGGAAACTGGAAACTGGAAATTAGATAAGAGTCCCACATTCTACTGTTTTTCCCAATTTCAAGTTTCAAATTTCTCTGCCAAAATACAATATCAATCCCGCGTGTGGCGGGATAAACCATTTTTAATCTGTCATGAAGGATGCCTCATATTTTAAAGCTTTCAGCCATACCTGCGTATTTTTTTCTAAGTTTCGGCTTTTCTATCTTTCCCGTAGGATTCCTGGGAACATCGTCAAAGATGATTTTGCGGGGTCTCTTATATCGAGGCAGCCCCTCACAGTGATCGAGGACATCTTCTTCAGTCATTGAGGATCCCGGCTTGACCTTTACAACAGCAGTTACGATTTCACCTAAACGTTCGTCAGGGACCCCTATTACGGCCACGTCCTGCACCTTTTGATTCTCCATGATAAAGTCTTCTATTTCCACAGGAAAGATGTTTTCGCCGCCGGTAATTATTACATCTTTTTTCCTGTCCACGAGCCAGATGAATCCGTCTTCATCCTCCCGGGCCATATCACCGGTCAGAAGCCAACCGTCAGTGAGAGTACTTTCTGTTGCCTCCGGGTTATTATAATACTCCTTCATGACGCCGGGACCTTTGACCACAAGTTCTCCAGGTTCGCCCTTAGGCACTTCCCTGGAATCAAGATCCACGATCTTGAACTCCCAATCAAATCCAGGAAGCCCGATGGCCCCCACCTTATGGAGGTTCTCCATCCCCAAGTGAACACACCCTGGGCCGGTGGTTTCACTTAACCCGTAAGTTGTGTCGTAATCGTGATTGGGAAAGACTTTTTTCCAGTTTCTGATTAGACTTGGCGGCACAGGCTGGGCCCCGATATGCATCAACCGCCATTGGTCCAGCTTGTAGTCATCTAAATTGACCTCGCCATTCTCAATGGCGATAAGGATGTCCTGTGCCCATGGCACCAGCAGCCAGACTATGGTAACCTGCTCTTCGGATACGGCCTCTAAGATCCACTCCGGCTTGATCCCCTTCAGAATCACTCCCCTTGCCCCCACAATGAAATTGCCAAACCAGTGCATCTTGGCCCCTGTATGATACAGGGGGGGGATGCATAAGAAATTATCATCGTGGGTTTGATTATGATGCCGGTTTTCGATGACACAGGCAAATTCGAGGTTTTTGTGGGTCAGGAGGATCGGCTTTGGAGCGCCAGTAGTGCCGGATGTAAAATAAAGAGCAGCTTCATCTAAGAGTCCAATGGGGATATCGGGATCATCAGCCGAGCCTGTTTCGAGAAAGGCATCAAATGCATTGGCATAGTCCGGTCTCAGATGGTCAGGTCCCACAAACACGAAGTCCTTGATGGTCCCAAGGTCTTCCTTGATTGTGTCAATACGTTCCACAAACTCCTCTCCGAATATCATTGCCTTAGCCTCTGCGATATCTGCACAATACCGGATGTCATCAGACGTGAAACGAAAATTAAGGGGAACGGCCCACGCGCCTGTCCTCAGTATCCCGAAATAAGCCGGAAGCCATTCGAGACAGTTCATCATCAGATGGATGACCTTGTCTCCCTTTCTTATACCCCTTTTGATCAAGGCAGTGGCGACCCGGTTGGCTATTTCATCGAATTCCCTCCAGGTGATTTCTACCCGCCTCTCCTTTGCAGGTTCCCTTTCGATAAGGGCAATCTCATCCCTATACATCCTGGCGTTCCTGGCCAGAATCTCAGTTATAATCATGAGTCCCCTTTCCTAAAAGCTAAAGTGAGCGGTTCAAGGTTCAGGGTTCAAAGTTCAAAGGTTATAGTCTACTGACATCCTTAGCTTTATTTATGGCGCTTGAGGCGTGACTCAGATTAGCCTCTTTCACCCATTGGGTGAAACATAACATTCCAAAGTGTTTTCCTTTTGTTGATCCCGCTTTGCAGCGGGATTAGGGCGTTTCAACCCAGAACCCGGAACCTTGAACGCTGAACCGCTCAACCCAAGTAAAAGCTATATTTTAGCTACTTAGCGAATATAAAGAAGGAGCTGATGGGTGTCAAGAAAAAAGACCGGATCCGGTCCGAGAGTGAAATTTCAAATTTGCAGAAGCCAAAACTGGAACAGTCTGAGAATGACTAATCATTTAACTTACAAAAGATTGGAGCAAAGTCAAATATCCATTTTTCACAGACGGGCCTTGGCCATGGGTAGGAAGGGGGAGGTCTTATATTCCTGGACAAACTTTTTCAAGATTTCGTTTGCCTTTTCAGGCTGGTTATCAATCCTGTAAACACGTTCTAAACTGAGCATAGCTGTTTCTCTGAACAGATTATCAGGGGCATCTACGATTGAACTCAAAAGAAGAATGGCCTTTTTCACGTTGCCCTTAGCCTCATAGCATCCGGCCAAGGCCAAAGAAGTTAGGGTTTCATATTCCTTATCTCCAGATACCTCGGCGGCGAATTTGTCGTAAAAGAGGATGGCATCATCGTACTTTTTTTCGACGAACTTTATATGTCCTACCTGTGGCAAAGCCAATCTAGCCGCCTTTGACATTCCGTACTCATCTATCACTCTCTCAAACAACTCTTCCGCCTTTTTCAGCTTTTCAGGCGTTACATCGGGCTCAAGGTTATCAGTCAGGGTATCATAAGCCATATTGTAGGCTTCTTGCCCACTTTTATTAATGTGACGCATATAGCCGTACACCGCCAAATAACCTGCAACGATAACGGCAATAGCGATTCCACAGTATTTCAGACCACGGAGATGTGCGTTGAAAAACATGACCGCCCTGTTGGAAAGGGTCAAGAATTCATCCGTCTCTTTAAGAAGCTCTTTTCTGGTTAGTTTCTTTGCCATGCTAAAACAACCTCCTGATAATGACATTCAGATATCAGATAACATAAGTTCCGTCAAGGCAAAAAGAACCCTTGTCTTTTGCATGGGAAAGCACGATAATTCTTGGGTATCGGGTATCGGGTACTGGGTATTGGTTGAGGGTTGCAGGCACCCAGGTCAAATACGCTTCGCTGTCCTGCGGAATTTGACGGGATAAAGTTGTTGATTGTCGATTGAAAAACTAAGGGTCTCCCAGCATCCAATACCCAATACCCAGTACCCAACAAACTCGCAACCCGGAGAAAAACTCGTTGTCCTATTTAGACAGCTTCTTAAATCTGCTTGATTCACTTCCCAACACCCTCCTTTATTTCCTTTTAGGGCTGAGCGCTTTTGTTGAGAATGTTTTTCCCCCTATTCCGGGAGATACCATTACCGCCTTTGGAGCCTTCCTGGTCGGAACCCAGAGGCTAACTTTTTTTGGGGTGTATCTATCCACCACCTTAGGGAGTCTGTTCGGTTTCATGTTTCTTTTCTGGATCGGGACCCTCTTGGGCAGGCGGTATTTTATCGAGAGAGACTACCGGTTTTTCAAGGCGAAGGACATTATCCGGGCCGAGGAATGGTTTCGAAAATATGGCTACTTCCTCATATTGTTAAACAGATTTTTTCCCGGGGTCCGCTCTGTCATATCAATAGCCGGGGGGATATCACAGCTGAAGGTTTTCAGGGTTACCTTACTCGCCCTTATCAGTACCTGCGTATGGAATCTTATCTGGATTATCCTCGGTTATTCAATCGGCACTAACTGGGATATTGTCAAGGAAAAGATGACACGAATAATGTTCGGCTATAATCTCGCAATCCTGATATTGATAGGTCTTGCGATCCTGATCTTTGTAGTAATAAGGATCAAAAAGAAGCGGAACCGGGAAAAAAATCCCTGACCCCCGAAATCTCATAACTTAGGGCGAGCCCTTACTTCGTTTCCTTTTTGATCCAATCCAAAAAGGCCCGGTTTCCGTCAATAATCGGGACGCTTATTATGCAAGGGCACTCATAGCTGTGCATCGATTTCACCTTGTCAATCAACTCGCGAACAAGTGATTCTTTGGTCTTTGCCAAGATGATCACCTCTTTTTCATCCTGGACCTCCCCCTCCCACCAGTATATGGAGCTCATGTTATCAATAATATTGGCACAGGCAGCCAATCTGCTCGAAACCAGCTTTTTTCCGATCGTCTTAGCCTCATCCATACTACCGGCAGTAATGTAAATAAGGTTTGTTTCCATGGTTTTCCTCCCATATATCGCTGTACGGCCTCGTCAGAAGCGTAGAAAAAGCCTTCCACACGACGTGTTAGCGCCCGGGGCAGGCCTCCTCAAACCAGAATCGCCGCCACTGTGGCCGATTACGAATTTTTTGACAAAATATTTGATATAAACCAGAGAATATGGTATGCAGAATTCGCAAATTTTGTAATTTTTTCTCAAGTTTACTAAGTTTATTTGATGAGTACAAACTTTTTAGCAAAGGAGGCCTCTGAAAGGGTCGTTTTTTAAAGGTCTCCAAAGGAGATTCAAAATGACAGCAAAACTGATCAAAGGAACCGAAATCAGGGAGGAAATCCTCGAGGAAATCGAAAAAGAAGTCAAACAGATCAAAGAAGAGCACGGCGTCGTTCCAGGCCTGGTAACCATTCTTGTCGGTGAGAGTCCTGCGTCCATATCCTATGTGACGCTCAAGATCAAAACCGCCAATCGGCTGGGATTTAAAGAAATTCAGGACAACCAGCCTGAAGACATCTCCGAAGAAGCGCTTCTTGCCCTCATTGACAAGTACAATAATGACGAGGCGATTAACGGCATTTTAGTGCAGTTACCGCTTCCCAAGCAGATCGATGAAAAGAAGATCCTTAACGCTATAGATCCGGACAAAGACGTGGACGGGTTCCATCCCGTCAATGTCGGACGATTGATGATCGGGGGCGATGAGGTCAAATTTCCGCCCTGTACGCCGGCAGGCATCCAGGAGATGATTATCCGGGCCGGTGTGGAAACCAGCGGCGCAGAAACCGTTGTGGTCGGTCGTTCCAACATCGTCGGAAAGCCTATCGCCAACATGATGCTTCAAAAGGCAGAGGGCGCCAATTCTACCGTTACAGTGGTTCACACACGCACCAAAGATATGGAATCTCACTGCAAACGTGCGGATATTCTGATTGTTGCAGCAGGCGTTCCAGGGCTCGTTAAGCCCGAATGGATCAAACCTGGCGCCTGTGTTATTGATGTGGGTGTCAACCGTGTGGGGGAGAAGATCAGCGAAAAAACCGGGAAGAAGATTGCTATACTGAGAGGGGATGTGGACTTTAACGCGGCCAAGGAGATTGCTGGCTCCATAACGCCGGTACCCGGTGGCGTAGGTCCCATGACCATCACAATGCTCATGAAAAATACGTTGAAATCCCTAAAGTTCAAGCTCGGGATTGCATAATATAAATGGATAGGGGATCGGACAAAATTCCCGATCCCCTATAACCCTATCGTGCATGCATCCCCGCTTTATGTGTTTTATTGGGTAGACAATTTCCCCGAGATTATAGAGCCGGAAAATATCGCTACCAGTAGCACCGCACCAAGCACAGCCAGCCAGGACCCAAACCAATCCCAGACAAGGCCTCCCAGTACAAATGCGGGGATTATTGAGACTATTCCGATGGCAATCTTTCTGAAAAGGTCCATGTAAGGCCTCCTGAAGTTTTTCTGATAATTTGACCGGGGGCAATTACAGCATCAAAAAATAATTTGGACGTGACCCCCCGATTGGATTGATATTATATGGGAAAGCCGTTTGCCGGTCAAGAAATTAAAGAATAAATATTGACTTGATTTTGCCGCGGCAAATGACTACATTGCAAATTACTCGAGCAAAACAACGGGGCGTGGCGCAGCCTGGTAGCGCACCTGCTTTGGGAGCAGGATGTCGGAGGTTCAAATCCTCTCGCCCCGACCAATAAAATCAATAGGTTAGCCAACATGCTAACCTATTTTATTTTGCATGGTAGACGTTTTGGTAGACGATCCTCCAGGTTTTCCGAGCTTTTCCTCCCAAAAATCCGCTAAAAATCTGTTTGAGCTTTGGTTCCCGTATCAAGATGTCCAGCATAGAT
>DAOVUP010000014.1 GCA_030632525.1 Desulfobacteraceae bacterium
GCCATAAAGAGGGATTTCATGGCAGCCTTTTTGAGTGTTTGGGGGATGTCAACGACCCGTGGGCCGTCCAGGCTCAGGTTTATGGTCCAATGACTTCCCTTTCCGATGATGTGTTCCCGTTCTCCATCCAGGGCCAGAACTGCGGGTGTATGAGAAATAGAGATTTCCTGATCGGGCTCAATGATCCTGAACGATTTGACGGGCACGTCTCTTACGAGCCCTGGAGCGATGGGGGCCTTCACTATTTCCCCGCCGGATCCGATTTTGATGTGAACGCCTTTCATGCTGTCCCGTTCAAGTGGACAAAGATGGCCGCCTATGGATGAAAAGCCGATATTTCCGGGTTCGGCGCGGGTCAGAAAAATCTCATCCAGAAGGGAAACATCCCAGAGGGCGCGGGACCCGATAAACCCCTGCTTTGAAACCACGGCATCCACCAACGCAATGTCTTTGGGGCCTGAATGATCCGAGATAACGAGACGGGGCGCCCTTCGTGTACACTGGTCTAAAGGGGTTTCGTTCAACGCAATGACACCCGCGGCCATCCCCGCCATGGTGCCTTCAACCATAAAAGGGAATACATTGTTTGTGCCTGTTGAAATGGGTAGAAGGGGAATGTCACCGCAACTTTTGGCCACAGCCCGGTTGGTGCCGTCACCGCCAAGGGTGATGATGCAGGCGGCATCCAGATCACGAAGGGCTTTTGCCGCTTTTGTACTGTCATCCTGCGTACCTTCCAGGGGTACGTCAAGAAAAGCAACCTTTAAAGAGACCTCCAAATCTTCCATAGCCCGGGGACCGATGCGAAAATGGTCGGGCATGAAGAGAATCTCTTCCACACCCATGGCTGCCAGTCCTAGAATGACCCGTCTTACGATGTTGACTTTTTCGTGATTGTCAAACACGGAGCCAAAGGCTACCATGCGACGAATATCTTTTCCGGATGCTGGATTGGCAATGATCCCGATTGGTTTCAAAGAGTTGCTCCTTAGGGCTCGCGCAAAAATAATTTCACATTTTAGCATTCCATGTTCAGGTCATTTTTGGCTGTGCCTCAATCGCAAAATCCTCGAAATAGTACGACCATTCCTGTGGTTGTGCTCAATCGGCACAGTCAAATCTAACCTAAATCTGGGCGCCAATTCTGGGAACTTATTTTTGCGCGAGCCCTTAGCTGATAAGAATTCGCCTTTTTTGAAGAACGACTATAATGAAATGCCACCTGGGCGTCAAACAAAAACTCCCCCGATATGTAGCAACATCTGTGGCCGAAAATAACGGTTGGCATCAATCTTGATGGTTTTGACAAAGAATGGGACAGAAATTTTCAATTAGGGCATGTGGACCTGTTGAAGTACAGGACTTGGTATTGCACTGACAGCGGGATTATCGGCACAAAAGCGTTTGTTGCCCACAATTTTCAACGATTCAAAGGGCATTTCAAAGGTGGCGCTACCATTTTTAGCAATGCCATGTTATTATGCTGCATGTTGCCCGTCATTGCAGCGTTTTCGGTCAGGGGTTAGCTATTTTGGATTTTTTACCTTCCGACGATTCCGGCTCTTCCATTTTAATTCTACAGACAATGCAGGTGTAAAAGAGACGACCTATGGAAACCATCTTGGATTGGGGCATTAAGGTAGTGCTCTGGCTTCAGCAGGCCAGTCCTTCATTAGATCTGCCCTTTAAATTTATAACGTTTATGGGAAATGAGGAGTTTTTCATCTTTGTCCTGCCCTTTATATATTGGTGCGTATACAGGCGCACTGGAGTCAGGCTATCTATTCTGTTTCTTTTCTCTGCCTATATTAACTCTGCGGCAAAAATCTTTGCCAGTCAGCCCAGGCCTTTCCAATATGACAGCAGGGTGAAGCAAATAGTCAGCGCTGGCGGTGGTGGATTTCCCAGCGGTCACACTCAGGGAACTCTGGTCTTCTGGGGTTACCTTGCGTTACGTTTCAAACGACCACTTCTATGGGTAATTGCCGGTCTGCTGATTATATTAATTCCTCTTTCACGCCTCTATCTGGGGGTTCATTTTCCAACCGATCTCTTGGGCGGTTACCTTATAGGAGCTATACTTCTATTGCTCTATCTCTGGTTTGAGCCAAAAGTGGCGCAGTGGTTTGTGAAAAAGGGCGTTTTCTGGCAGATTTGTGCAGCATTAGTTGTGCCTTCCCTGATGATTTTCTTCTGCCCCGGTGAAGGAAAATACGGCATTGGCTCCGCAGCAACGCTGATGGGGATGGGAATGGGATTCATATTTGAGCGTCTATGGGTGGGTTTTGAATGCCCGCGGTTTTGGAGAAAGCGAATATTGTGTTTCCTTTTGGGCATGGGAGTGCTTCTTCTGCTTCGCTCAGGATTGCGCGTATGTTTATCCGGACTTGAGCCGGAGTCGTTTTTTCGTTTTGTTCGTTATTGCCTGATGGGTCTCTGGTGCGGGTTTGGAGCGCCATGGACTTTCCTGAAATTAGGGATGATGGACAGGAAACAGGGGGCAATCGAGAGCAGAGGGTTTCCGTGAAACTACCCACTCGGGGTGGAACCAAAAAAAGGTTACGTGAAAAGCGCTGATTTTTCATTGACAAACATAGTGTACTGCATTATTGATTTATTCGTGACCGTTCCCTGGGTTCCCCCCGCCACAGGCGGGGGATCTTCGGCAGGGATCAGAGATTTCGGACTAAAAAAATCAGAGAAGACTAAGACATGAACAGAAAAATTTTGTTAGCAGGTTGTTTGATCGTAGCTCTTGTGTTTCTCTCCTCTATCGCCGGTTTTGCTGAGGAACCAAAAAAGATATTATGCCTTGAAGCATATGATATGCTCAATACGGTACCGGACACATATCTCATCGATGTCAGGACCAGGGCAGAGTACCAGCTTGTGGGGCATCCCATCAATGCCTACCTGTTTCCTTATATGTTTATGAGGAATAAACTGAGGAAAAAAGACGAGAAATACGGGTATGTCATCAATGTAAAGAATAAGGCATTTACCGAGGAGATAGGCAAAGTTTTCAAAAAAACAGACAACTTGCTTATTATCTCCCGTGACGGAACGCGGAGCGCACTTGCTGCAAAGGAGTTGATAAAAGCTGGCTTCAAAAAGTCCTATGACGTAGAAAACGGTTTTGAGGGACCCCAATTTCCCTTTTTTGAAGACAGTAATAAGCAGAAGTTCTACCGGCAGCTCGCAAAACGGAACAAAATTCACGGCTTTAACCATCGACGACATTATGGATGGCAGTGGTGGGGGCTCCCGTGGACCTATGATATAGATCCCAAATTCATCTATCCCCCGGACCTTAAGCCATCGAAAAAGAAATAGGGAGGGCGGCAATGAGTTCTGAACAACTTATCCAGCTCGTGAAGCAAGTGGAAGAAAAGGGAATCGCCTGGGAGACCATAGAGGAAAAAACAAAAACGTCACATCAGGTTTTGGACCTTTATGCCAATTCCGGTCCTGTTCCAGTGACCATAACAAACAATTTAAAGAAACTTCTGGAAGATCCACCTGAATAATATAAAATTTTTTTTGCCATATTAACAAATCCGTAAAAAGTAAAACGCCTACAGAAAGCAAATTTAAGCCTTTCTTTCCACAACATATAGGCTCCTCACTTCCCACGACTTTTTACGAAGACATTAATACTGATGCGCCCTAAGAAAATCCCTTTGCGGGCAATCCTTGAACTCGGGGTCCCTCTATTTGCCCGTGGCACAGGGTTCCTAAGAGGCATTCCTCCCGGGTCGCAATACCGGTTTACCCGGATTACCTATGATTGAAAGGAGATATAAGGATGGCTGATCTTTTGCAAGTAACTGACGCAAATTTTGATGAGGAAATCGTAAAGGCGGATATTCCGACCATGGTTGACTTCTGGGCGGAATGGTGCGGTCCCTGTAAAATGGTTGGACCGACAGTGGAGGCATTGGCAAAGGAATATGAAGGCAAAATAAAGATTGCTAAAATGAATGTGGATGAAAATCGCGAAACCCCGGCCAAGTTCGGTATAAGAAACATCCCCACACTTATTCTTTTCAAAGACGGAGAGGTTGCCCAAACGATTGTCGGCGCCCACCCCAAAAGCCACCTTGAAGAGGAATTGAAAAAATTATTGTAGGCTATGCGGCATCCTTCATTTGCCTGCTTACACTTTTTGTAGCCGTTCACGGGTTCAAGGTTTAAAGGTTATAATCTACTGATATTCTTAACTTTATTCATGCCGCCTGAGACGTGACCCAGATTAGGATCTTTTACCTATTGGATGAAACATAACATTTATACCAGTCAACGCGCTTTGACAGCCAGTTAGGGCGCTTCAACCCGGAACCCTGAATCCCGCTTTTCAGCGGGAAACCGCTCAACCCAGGATGCCACATCGAGGTATTTTGAAAGATTGATGTAATGTCCCCCAAACTATCCAGGTTCATCCAATGGTTTCTTACCGGAATATGCCTTCTCTTTTTATTCAGCGGCTGTGCCCTGTGGAATGAGTTCTTTCCCGACGAAGAATTAACTCCAGCCGAACTCATGAGTGAGGCGATGGAGGATTTTAACGATGGCAAATTCGAAACTGCCACTGAAATCTTTCAAAAAATCAAAGACCGGTATCCTTACAGTAAATTCGCTATTAAGGCCGAGCTCAAGATGGCTGACGCCCTCTACGAAAGAGATCTTTTTGATGAGGCCTATGACGAATACACGGAGTTTGAAAAGCTCCATCCTAAAAATCCGAGTATACCGTATGTTCTTTTCCAAAAGGGGATGTGCCATTTTAGTCGGGTGAAAGCCTTTGACAGGACTCAGTCTTTCACACACAAGGCAAGGGAGGAGTTCGAACGGCTAATCAAGAGATACCGTAGGAGCCCCTTTGCTGAACGTGCTCGAAGGAAGGTAAGGGAGTGTTATATAAGACTGGCCGAGCATGAAGTATATGTGGGCAATTTTTACTTTAAAATGGAGAAATATGGGCCGGCCATGCACAGATACCTCTATCTTATCGAACACTACCCCGACGTGGGGCAGTATTACGAGGCACTTGAAAAAATCAAGATATGCAAGGAAAAACTCGCTGAACAGAAGGAGGAAGAAGGGACGTCATGGTGGGGACGGCTAAAGGGTTCCGTTTTCGATTAGGGCATAAAGGGACTCAAAGGCCTCGCCTAATTTTTCAGGTTGATCCCCTCCACCCTGTGCCATGTCGGGTCGACCGCCTCCCTTTCCCCCCACAATACCTGATAATTGCCTTATAATCTCCCCGGCATGGAAGTTTCCTCCCAAGTCCTTGGTCACCAGACAGGTCAGCATGGCCTTCCCCTCAATTCCTGCACCCAAAAGGACAATGCCTGAGCCGAGTTTATCCTTTATGCGGTCTCCGTATTCCCGGAGTTCTTTTGGAGAGCCTACCTGAAATTCCCGGGCAAGCACCTTAACCCCATTTATCTCTCTGATCCCGGTCAAAAGATCCTCAGATTTCTTGGTTAGAAGCTTGCCCTTAAGAGATTCAATCTCTCTTTCCTTCTCCTTCAGTTCCCTTAACAGACGTTCAATCCTTTTTTCCACCTTATCCGGCCCTGTCCTGAGAAGAGAGGCTGATTTTCTTAGCCCACTATCTCTCTCTAAGGTATACTGAAGCGCGGCTTCGCCTGTTAGGGCCTCGATCCGGCGGACATTCGCTGCAACCGCGCTTTCACTTAGGATGCGAAAGAGGCCGACATCGCCAGTCCGTTTCGTGTGAGTTCCTCCACACAACTCCATGCTGATCCCATCGCCAATCTCAACAAGCCTGACCATATCGCCATACCTCTCTTCAAAGATGGCCATGGCCCCTGTTTTCATGGCCTCTTCCTTGGACATCACCAAGGTCTGGACCGCAATGTTGTCACGGATATGCCTGTTGACTAATTGTTCAATCTCCGTCAAATTCTCTTGCGAAACCTGCGTAAAATGGCTGAAGTCAAATCGGAGCCTATCAGGAGACACCAAAGATCCCGCCTGTTTGACATGATCACCTAAGACTTCTCTAAGGGCCGTATGAAGGAGGTGTGTGGCAGTATGGTTGTTGGCTGTAGAGCCCCGTTTTTCACGCTCAACCTGTGCCTTAAGTGTGTCCCCGACCACAATCGTTCCGGTCTCAATATTGCCCCTGTGAACGACAAGGTCCGGACCGTGTTTAAGTGTGTGTGTCACCCTGAATCTTGAATCCCCATTAGAGAGCATCCCGATATCACCCACCTGCCCCCCTGATTCGGCATAAAAAGGGGTTTGATCTAAAACGATTTCAGCCTCTCCCCCCCCAGCGTCAACCGAGCCGGTCTCTTTTCCTCCCACTATTAATGCGATAACCTTAGCCTCTGACTCGACAGACTCATATCCTGAAAAACGTGTTGAAATGCCTTGGGCCAAGAGCCCGCGAAAGGCCTCGGGGATCTTTTCTTCCCCGCTTCCCTTCCACGACTCCTGAGAAAGTTGCCTCTGTTTGGACATTGATCGATGATAACCGTCCATATCGATGGCCATCGCTTCATCACGAGCTACGTCCTCCACCATATCCACAGAAAGGCCATAGGTGTCATAAAGTCTGAAAGCCACATCCCCCGGGATGGTGTCAGCCCCCTTTGCCTTTAAATTTCGAATCTCTTCATTGAGCACCTTCATGCTGTAATTGAGGGTATCGGCAAAACGTCTTTCTTCATTATCCACTACTCCCTCGATAAGACCCTTTGCCTGGACAAGCTCTTTGTAGTCCTGGCCCATGATTTCAATGACCTTAGTACATATGGATCGAAGAAACATCTCTCTAAGATCGAGGGCCTGGCCATAGCGGATGGCCCTGCGGATAATGCGTCTCAGCACATAGCCCCTCCCTTCGTTCGAAGGGATGATCCCGTCACCGATCAGGAAAGAAAGCGATCGGGCATGATCTGAAATAACGCGGAAGGCCACATCCTGCCTTTCATCATCGCCGTATTTCTTTTGAGAGACCTCTTCTATACGTAAAATGATATCCCTGAAAAGATCCGTATCATAATTGGATGTTACCCCCTGGACCACCGCTGTAATCCTTTCCAACCCCATCCCCGTATCAATATTCGGCTTGGGGAGAGGTGTCAGCTTACCCTCCTGATCCCGGTCAAACTGGGTAAAGACCAGGTTCCATATTTCTAAATACCTGTCGCAGTCACACCCCGGCGCACAGCCGGGCAGGCCGCATCCCAAGGCAGGGCCCTGATCAATATGGATCTCTGAACATGGTCCGCAGGGGCCGGTGTCTCCCATAGCCCAGAAGTTATCCTTTTCCCCCAACCTCACGATCCGATCCGACGGTATCCCGATTTTTTCTTCCCATATTCTGTAAGCCTCGTCATCATCTTTGTAAACAGAGACATGCAGCCGTTCAGCAGGGAGATTATAGCCTTCGGTTAGCAGCTCCCATCCCCACTCGATCGCCTCCTCCTTAAAATAATCCCCAAAGGAAAAATTTCCCAACATCTCAAAGAAAGTATGATGTCTCAGGGTGTACCCGACATTTTCAAGATCATTGTGTTTACCGCCGGCGCGTACGCACTTCTGGGACGTGGTAGCCCTGGAATAGGCCATCTTTACTTCCCCAAGAAAGGCTCCCTTGAACTGGACCATCCCGGCATTTGTAAATAACAGGGTAGGATCATCCCGCGGGATAAGTGAAGCGCTGTCAACGATCCGGTGTCCATGGTCCTTGAAATAGTCCAAGAACCTCTTTCTGATCTCTCTAAAATTCATTATGTGCACCTTAATCAGACTCGCCTTCCTCTTCTCCTCTCGTTAGCCCTGTCTTTTCAAGGATAAGCCCGGCGATTTTGTCTCTGATATCTATATTTTCGGCTAAAAAACGTTTTACGTTCTGTCTACCTTGACCAATCCGGTCTTCCCCAAAAGAGTACCATGCGCCGCTCTTCTCGACAATACCCAAAGAGACACCCAGGTCAAGGATGTCACCCTCCTTTGAGATCCCCTCTCCGTAAATTATATCAAATTCGGCATCTTTGAAAGGGGGCGCCACTTTGTTCTTCACCACTCGCACCCGCGTCCTGTTTCCAACAATTTGATCTCCATCCTTGATGGCCCCAATCCGCCTGATATCCAGACGCTGGCTCGAATAGAACTTTAAAGCATTTCCCCCCGAGGTAGTCTCGGGGCTGCCGAACATAACACCGATCTTCATCCTGATCTGGTTAATAAAGATAACGCAGGTATGTGATTTATTGATGGTTGCGGTGAGTTTTCTCAGGGCCTGTGACATTAGTCTGGCCTGGAGCCCCACGTGGTGGTCGCCCATCTCTCCCTCGATCTCGGCCCGCGGTACCAACGCTGCAACGGAATCGATGATCAGGACGTCAATGGCGCCGCTTCTGACAAGGATTTCGGTGATATCCAGGGCCTGTTCCCCCGTATCCGGCTGTGAAACTAAGAGGCTGTCCACATCCACACCTAACTTCCTGGCATAAATCACGTCGAGGGCATGCTCTGCATCCACAAAGGCCACCGCCCCTCCCTTTACCTGGGCCTCGGCGGCTATATGGAGGGCTAAGGTGGTTTTTCCCGAAGATTCCGGCCCATAAATCTCGATCACCCTCCCGCGGGGAACACCGCCAATCCCGAGCGCCAAATCGAGAGCGAGAGATCCTGTGGAGATAGCAGGTATGTCGACTAGCTTTTCCTCTCCCATTTTCATAATGGATCCGCGGCCAAATTGTTTCTCTATCTGAGAAATGGCCTGTTCAATAGCCCTGTCTCTTTCCATAGGAACCCTCCCTAAAAATAAGTGCTAAATTGTCTAAAATGAACTAAAGTCTACCCAGTAGCCCAAAATTCCTGACCTTCAACGCTTTCCAGTCAGGGGCCATCCGTTCAATCTGGAATAAACGGCTCCCCCTGGCCTTAAATCGCTCTTGAACAAAACAAGTTCTTCAATTATACACTCAGGGCTTGTCAGGTCATGATATTTTGACAAAAGATCATCCAGATGGGTCCCGGTTTTCGCACCCTTCCGAAATCTTCCGAGTGTCAGGTGAGGCTTAAAACGCCGCGTCTCCTCCTTAATCCCGAAAGGCCTCAGCCCTTTCTGTAAATCATCTCTAAAACAGGCCATGCGATCAATCGCGCCATCAAGCCCGATCCATAGTACTCTCGGGTTGCGCCTGCTGCCAAAGAGCCCGATCCCCTTTATGGCAATGCTGAAAGGCCCATATCCCTGGCAGACATCCTTCACGACGTCCTGGATCGGTCCTATCTGTTCTTCCTGTACGTCGCTCATAAAGACAGTTGTGATGTGGATGTTGTCCACATTAACTCGCCGGACGTTTAGGGGTAACTGTCTAACATCCTCGGATACCTTCACGATAATTCTTTTGATATCAACGGGCAACTCAAATGCCAGAAAGGATCTGATCGCCATTCAAGTACCTTCTAATCCAGTCCAGGGCCATCATTGAGGTGTTCAGTTTGATCTGCTTTCTCTGCCCCCAAAAGCGATATCTCCTTGAAAAAACCTCTTCCGCATTGCTAAGCCCTATATAAACTGTCCCGACCGGTTTATCCTTATTGCCCCCGTCAGGACCCGCAATCCCCGTCACTGCCAAGCCAAGATTGGACTTCATCCGTTCCCTTATACCCCTTGCCATTTCCTGTGCAGTCTCGTCACTTACTGCCCCATATTTATTAATGGTTTCCACATCAACCCCCAACATATTTACCTTGGATTGATTGCTGTAAGAAACCACCCCGCCACAGAAATAGTCCGAACTACCCGGGACATTTGTCAGTCTATGGCCTATCAGGCCCCCTGTGCACGATTCTGCCACTGATATTGTTTTGCCCCTTTCGGTGAGCAACCTGCCAACAACCTCTTCCATCTCCTGATTCCCTGTGGAAAAAACATAATCGCCCACGAGAGATAATATCTCCGCCTCAACCTGATCCAACTCGGCTGTTACGGTCGACTCGTCCTCTCCCTGCAACGAGACAGTAATATGGTTTTCCGGAAAGTGAGGATAAAACCCCAATACAGCATCCGTTGGTTTCCCCCGTAACTTCACGAAGATCTCAGCGATGCGCGGCTCGCTCAGACCATATAATTTTAAAAGGCGTTGCCTCACCACCGGGACGGTTTCATAAAGACTCAAGAGCTCCGGAAGCACAAATTTGTCCATGAGATGGCGCATCTGTTCAGGGACTCCCGGTAAGAAATAGAAACGGACATCTTTTTTGGCCAATGAAAATCCACATGTATCTCCTGAAGGGCTAATCATTGTAGCCCCTTCAGGGAGTAACGCCATTTTATGGAGGGGAGGCGTCATCTCAGCCCCTCGTGCTTTTACGTGTGCCTTGATTTTTTCAAGCATCTGATGATCGGGATAAAGAGGTCTATCCAAGGCATTAGCCACGATCCTGCATGTCATATCGTCCTCTGTTGAACCCAAGCCCCCTGTCACGATTACAAATCTGGACGATTCCGAGACCATTTTAAGGGCATGGGAAACCATTTCTTCATTATCGCCCACCGACGTGACACGGGTTACACTTAGACCAGAGGCGGTGAGTTTCCCGGCTGCATACCACGAGTTGAGGTCAGGGGTCCTTCCTGAGGTAAGTTCATTGCCAATTGTGATAATTTCGCCGTTCATTTTTCTTGTTTCCAAGCTCTGATGAATTCGTAAAAAGGTGAATCCATCATGTTTTTGGTATTTGGTTTTTAGTGTTTAGTTCAAAAAATCTGCTGAAATACCAAATTATTACCCCACTTTGCGGGGCAAACACTAAATACAGTAGCGAAGCGACGAAACACTTTCCTAAAAAGGTCTATTTTTTAACTTTTTACGAGACCATCAATTTTCAAGTTACAAGCAATAGAATCCCCCTCAAGCACAGATGCGCGTACACTCCCGCTAACAGATCATCTACAACTATCCCAAATCCTCCTTTGAGCCTCTCCACCTGCCTCACAGGCCATGGCTTCACTATATCAAAGAAACGGAAGAGGATAAAACCTAAGCCCACGTTTACCAATGAGATAGGCAATAAAAGCATAGTCACCAAAAAACCGGCGACCTCGTCTATCACCACCTCGGAAGGGTCTTTCCTCCCCAACAGTTCCCGGGTCCGGTCTGCGGCCCAGATCGCCACGATTGTAATCACAAGAAGGACAAATACGCCATACCACTTTCCAAAATAATTGAGCAACAGGACAAGGGGCACGGCAGCCAAAGTCCCAAAGGTCCCGGATACCACCGGCGCAAGGCCGATACCGAACCATGTGGCCAAAACCAGGGCGATTTTCCCATAAAACCCGGTTTGTCTGAAGGTGTCAAGGACTGATAAATTATCAGATTGATCTTTTGACATCAAGCAGGTTGTGAGACCTCC
>DAOVUP010000193.1 GCA_030632525.1 Desulfobacteraceae bacterium
AGAGGTCTATCTGCCCGAAGGGAGTAAAACAACCATCCAGGTGGATCAAAAAGTCAAAGCAGGTGAAACCGTTATAGGATACCTATAGAATTGATGATTGTTGATTGTTGATTTAAAAACAAAAAAGTACCGTAACCATTCACAGGTTCAGGGTTACTTATTTGCTCAAACCTGATGAAATAAATGTGTCTCAGTGGGTCTCCCACTCGAATTATTGCGCCATTTTGCGTATGAATCAACCTGTAAACATGGATTTGGCTATCCAGCCCAAAGTCGCAATCCCGTTTAAATGCGGAACTTGACGTATCAACGGTTGAGATTTGTAATAAACTTTAAACCTCTGAACCCTGAACCTTTGAACCCGTGAACGGTTACAAAGTACCTGTCCAAGAAACCAAGAAATATTTTCGTGAAGGCTATATCATGAAACCAAAGCGAAAAAGAAGACCGAAGGGAAGTGGAAAGAGGGGAATTTATATACTCCCCAACCTTTTCACCTCCGCCAGTTTGTTTAGCGGGTTTTTTGCCATAATTGCCGCTATACAGGGGAGATATGAAACCGCTGCAATTGCCATTCTCATATCATGCGTCTTTGATGGCCTCGATGGGAAAATTGCACGGCTCACCCACTCTACAAGCCTTTTCGGCACTGAATACGATTCCCTGTCAGATTTAGTTGCCTTCGGGGTTGCCCCAGGGATACTGGCCTTTCAATGGGCACTGGAGCCATTCGGTCGGTTGGGATGGTTAGCCTGCTTTATGTATGTAATATGCGGCGCCTTGAGGCTTGCTCGATTTAACGTGCAAAAAAACTATGTCGATCCCAAATTCTTCAAAGGGTTGCCTATCCCCGCAGCGGCGTGCTTTATAGCTTCCCTGATTCTGTTCACAACGGCCATAGGGGGGCTGCCCGAATCAAGGCATATTGTGATCATTATATTGGTTTACATTTTATCCTTTTTGATGGTGAGTTCCGTACGTTATCCCAGTTTCAAGGAATTTGAGCTGAAAAAACAAAAACCTTTTAATGTCTTGGTGGCCACCATTTTAGTGCTTATAGTTGTGGCGTATAAACCCAAGATTATGCTTTTTTTCATCATGCTTACCTACATCTTGTCGGGTCCTGCAATTACCCTGTATCATATTAGGAAAAAAAGGACCACGGAGGACATTCTCTTAAAAGAGACTCCTACAGTTGAAAAAGAGTAAGATGAGAATTACCGGTGGGCGGGTAAAGGGCCGGACTCTATCAACCCCAAAGGGTCTCTTGATCCGGCCCACTTCTGACCGCGTTCGAGAAGCCATTTTCAATATATTGGGCCAGGATCTTTCGGGGCTCAATGTGCTTGATATTTTTTCGGGGACAGGGAGTCTCGGCTTAGAGGCCCTGAGCAGAGGAGCAGCATATGCCGTTTTTATTGATAAGCTCCGGGAATCCATTGACCTGATCAAGAAAAATATTGACTTATGCGGTTACGGCGATTCAGGGATGACCCTTCGGAGGGATTTAACAAGAGGAATACCCTGGGGACACCCCCTTCTGATGAAACAATTTGATCTTGTTTTCCTTGATCCACCTTACTCCAAGGATCTGGAAGCCCCTATACTTGCAGGACTTTCAAAGGGGAAAAGGATTTCAAACGGGGCACGGGTAGTTGCTGAATCAGGTAAAACCGCGAGCCTGCCCCTCTCTTTTCCTAATCTTGAGATGGTGGATACCCGGGTATACGGAGATACAAAAATAAGTATTTATGAATTCAGGGATTCAGTAATTGAGGAATTGAGGAATTGAGGGATTCAGGCATTTGGAAATTGACGAATCACCCAATTCCTTAATTTTATTTTATCAACCAATTAGCGAGAGTTGAATGAGGCTTAGAAATGTGTAAAAAAACCGCCATTTATCCCGGCTTTTTTGACCCTATAACGAATGGGCATCTGAGCATTGTAACACGGGGTTTGGAAATCTTTGACAAGTTGATCATTTCCATTTTGAACAATCCTCAAAAGGCCCCCCTCTTTTCCATTGATGAGAGGATATCGATGATTAAGCAGGCGGTACAAGACAACCCCAACATAGAAGTGGACACCTTTGACGGGTTATTGGTAGATTATGTAATTAAAAAGAAATCAAACATAATCCTGAGAGGGATCCGGGCCCTCTCTGACTTTGAATACGAGTTCCAGATGGCGCTCATGAATAGAAAGTTGAATAGGGATGTCCAATCTGTTTTTCTGATGACCGACTACAAATGGTTCTACATCAGTTCCACAATCATAAAGGAAGCCTCAAGTTTTGGGGGGGACATTAGCGGACTTGTTCCAGAATTTGTAAATGAGAAATTAAAAGAAAAGTTCTTACAGGCAAAAAATACTTGACACCACTGCCAGTATAAGCCATATTTCTCCCTGGAAATTTGAGACTTATCTGACTTTACCATACGCCATAGGATAAGGAGGATCAAAGGTGGCCCTGACCAAAGAAAACATCATTGACAATATTTATCATCAGGTCGGACTCAGTAAAAGTCAATCCCGAACTGTAGCTGAGGGTCTCCTTGAGATCATTAAACAGACTCTGGAAAATGGGGAAGACCTCCTGATCAGTGGTTTCGGCAAGTTCGTAGTCAAAGAAAAATCAGCAAGGAGGGGCAGAAATCCTCAGACTACTGAAGATCTCCAGTTGAGGGCAAGGAGAGTGGTTGTCTTTAAGACATCTGGTGTTCTTCGTGACAAGATAAATAAAGGATCAAAAAGATAGTTTTAGAGATTTGTTTTGATCCAAAGTCTCATTGGCCAGCGCAGGCTGCCGCTTCCCTGTAAACTGGAACAAAACACCTATATTGACACTATCTGAGTATCTCCAATATTTCATGCAATTCTCCCCTTATCTCCTGAACAAAGGGGTACGAAACAGTTGATCTTTTGGCCTTTTTCTCCTTAAGCCGCAGCCTGGCGCCCTCAATGGTCATTCTCTCCTCATAGAGCAGCCTCTTTATCTCAAGAAGAGTTTCTAAATCCTTTCTCTGGTAGGTCCTTTGTTTGGAGTCAGCCCTACTGGGCTTCAGTTGGGAAAATTCACTCTCCCAGTATCTCAAGACGTATGGTTCAACACCAACAATACGGCTCGCGTCTCCAATACGGAAATATCGTCTGTTGTCAGGAATCTGGACCACCGTTTCAGCCCTCCCTCAATCTTCCCCCAGTCTCATGTCTGATCTTGTCAATAATGGACTCATGCAAACTGTTTATTTTTTCACCCTCAAGGGTTTCGTGGGCAGATCTATAGGATATCCTGAATGCTATGGCCTTTTCTGAGGAATCGATCTTCTCTCCCTCGTAAAGGTCAAAAATCTGGACAGACTCTAACAGCTCGCCCCCCGCTTCCCTGATGATCTCAATGATTTTTGCACTCTCTATCTGTCTTTCTACGAGAAGTGAGATATCCCTGAACACAGCGGGAAATTTGGGAAGAGGACAAAATTCTCTTGTCACGGAAAGAAACGTCAAGAGAGCTTCCACATCGAGTTCAAAAAGATATGCCCTCTCGTTTTTCAGGTCATAGGCCTCAGCCACACTTGAAGCGACCCTCCCCATCTGTCCTATGAGCCTGTCCGAACAGTATATCCCTGATGAAACCTCCCGGTCAAGTCCCGGAAAGCCGTTTTTCCTATGAAAACGAACACCCCCAAGACCTAAGGCCTTCAAAAGGGCCTCCACCGCGCCCTTTATATCATAGAAATCGCAATGCCTCTCATCATCGTGCCACGATTTTTCCTGACACAAACCAGTCATTATCGCGGCCAAATAGATCTTTTCAATGGGCTGCTGATCACCATCTTTCCGTATAAACGTCTTACCCCACTCGAAAAGCTTCAGATCCCTACCCTCATGAAGCATGTTGGTTTTGACCGTGGTCATAAGCCCTGGGACCAGAGAAGTTCTGAGCACAGACTGGTCAACAGTAAGGGGATTCATGAGGCTGGTAAATAATCTCAAATCGCTATTTTCCTCAACACCAAACATATCAGCACAATCAGGAGAGATAAAACTATAGGTAATGATTTCACTGAAACCTAAGCCGGTCATTATTGATCTTATCCGATCCCGGACCAGGATTTCGGGAGCATCCCCTTCTTCTGAAGGTCTGACACTCGGATAGGTAGGAGGTATCTTGTCAAACCCATACAACCTTGCCACCTCTTCAATCAGATCCACTTCCCGTTTAATATC
>DAOVUP010000273.1 GCA_030632525.1 Desulfobacteraceae bacterium
AAACATTTTGAATCATAATTTGGAATTGCAGGTTCCTGAAATCTGTGTTATAGGACAAATACTTTAATTGGAAGCAGCTCTACGAAATCCCTAACACCTGCGCAGTCCCTGAATGCGGGTTTTCTCCGGGTTCTTCTTCAAGGCTACAGTCGATGAATTCGTAAAAGAACCGAATTCATCAAGTGTATTGTTTTTCGTATTTTGTGTTTGGTCAAAAACACTATCAATAACAAAGGTTTAGCTTTCTAAACACCAAACACGAAACACCCGAGTGAAAAGGCGTTTTTTGGCTTTTTACGAGACCATCACAGTTATGACAAAATCAAAATCGAAAAACCAGTCAAACATCATTTGGGGCTTTTTCAGCACGGTTAAGCTGACGATTGTGCTCCTGATCATATTAGCTATAGTATCCATCTTAGGAACACTTGTTCCCCAGGAGCAGGGGGCCGCTGAATTTGCGAGGCGTCTCAACCCAGCGATGCTTCAGATCTTTACCTCCCTTGACCTCTTTGACATGTATCACTCTATATGGTTCAGGGTCCTTATCGGGTGCCTTGCCATGAATCTCATTATCTGCTCTATGGATAAATTTCCAGCGACATGGAAACGCTTTATTGCCAGACCTGAACCCGACAGGACAAAACCATTTGACAATTTGCCCCCGGAGCAATCTTTTTTGGTCCAGGGAACGCCCGAAGAAACCGCAAATAAGGTGAATAAGTTATTTCAATCCCGATATAAAAAAATCAGGGAAAAGGAGGTTGGCGCAAACCGCTTTTTTTATGGGGAAAAAGGAAGTTATTCGCTTTTTGGCGTCTATTTCGTTCATCTGAGTGTGCTCCTTATCCTTGTGGGATCTTTAGCCGGCTCTTTTTTTGGCTTTGATGCCTATGTTAACATCTTAGAGGGGGAGCAGATAGACACCGTTATGCTCAGAAAAGCGATGAACCCTCTGAATCTGGAATTTACTGTACGTTGCGATAAATTCACTGTGGACTTCTATGAGAACGGTGCTCCCAAGGAATATCGCTCCGATCTCAGCTTTCTTGTAAAAGGAAAAGAAGTGGCTAAGAAAAGCCTCTTGGTCAACCACCCTGTAGAATTCATGGGAATCACCTTTTATCAGGCAAGTTATGGAAGCGCGCCAGGGAAAACGGTTCGTCTGAAAATATCCCGTAACACTGCGGAACCTACTGTCACTGACATGAGGGTTGAGGCCGGGAAATCTACTGCATTGCCGGGCGGAGAAGGGAAATTCAAGGTAATTGATGTGAGGGAAGACATCATGAAGATGGGCCAGGCAGTCTTGATCTCAGTCCAACCCGATCAGGGCAAGCCAGTTGATTTCTGGGTGTTCAAACAGGGAAAAATGGCCCTGAAAATGCTCCCTGAGCCGATGCTTAAATCTCCAAAATTTAATCCTTCCGCTTTTAATCCGTACACTTTTTTCTTAGATGGTCTGGAAACCAAATTCTATACCGGACTTCAGGTAAACAGAGATCCCGGCGTGTCCATTGTCTGGATCGGATGTTTTTTGATGATCGCAGGTCTTTTTGTCACCTTTTTCCTGTCACATAATAGGATCTGGGTTCATCTCTTAAAGACAGATCAAGGGATGAAAATAAGTGCGGCAGGCACGGCCAACAGAAACCCGGTAGGCCTTGAAAGGGAACTGGAACATCTGACAAGAGACCTCAAGGGTCTATTCGGTAAAAAGGGCTAAAACATATGCTTAATTCGATTATCCTCAGCTACACGACTTTTGTCTACTTTGCCGCATTCATGTTTTACCTCCTCGCCATGGTCATGAATCGCGAAATTCTTGCCCGTATCGGCACCGTTGCCTCTCTGATAGGACTCCTTGCCCAGACCGTGGCAATCATTCTCAGATGGGTGGAATCGTACACCCTGGGTGTTGGGCACGCGCCCTTTTCCAATCTCTATGAATCATTAGTCTTTTTTGCGTGGACCATAATGCTTCTATATATGATCGTTGAATGGAGAACCAAGAACAGGACCTTTGGGACCTTTGTTACCCCACTGGCATTTCTCGCCATGGCCTATGCCTCTTTCTCTCCAAATATCAGCAGCCAAATCCAACCGCTCATACCTGCCCTCAAGAGTAACTGGCTTATCAGTCACGTAATTACCTGTTTTTTTGGGTACGCTGCTTTTGCTCTCTCCTTTGGTTTCAGCCTCATGTACCTGTTAAAGCGCTTAGATAATCAAAAGCGGAACAACATCTTCTTACAACTCATTCCCGGTCGAAGCATACTCGATGATCTGAATTATCAGATGATCGTCGTAGGTTTCCTTATGCTGACCCTCGGGATTATAACGGGATCTGTCTGGGCCCATTCAGCCTGGGGAACCTACTGGAGCTGGGACCCGAAAGAGACCTGGTCTCTCATTACCTGGCTGATATATGCCTCGGTGATTCATTCACGGATGGTGAGGGGCTGGAAGGGAAAGAGGATCGCTATCCTCTCTATCATCGGTTTTGCCTGTGTCCTTTTTACCTATTTTGGTGTCAACTATCTGGCCGGACTTCACAGTTACGCAAGCTAAGATATGATGCGCCCGTAAAAAGTCTTTTTTACGAGACCATCAACGTTTACTCTTCACCTTTCACGAATTTTCCCCTGCAATACCTGCCGAAAATGCATAAGGCGGACATAGACCCTGCGGATTCAATGAGTTCCGGCAGGGGTGTTCTTTGATTAAATCCGCCCTAATGATTTCGCTTTCCAGATTCCGGGGGATCATTTGGTGTCATGGGCCTCTATCCTGGAGTTTTTTGCAAAGCCTGAAAAGATTTGGAAGTATCTCTTTCCCCCAACAAAATAGGTATCGTTATGTCCGGCCCCATGTATG
>DAOVUP010000227.1 GCA_030632525.1 Desulfobacteraceae bacterium
GGAAATAAGAATCAGGGAAAGAAAGATCTGGATGGGGAAAAAGGCCAATTTTTTTTTGGCCGACTATACTGGTAATAAAGAACTCACCGTTTTTACTGATTTAGATGAGGAGGACCTTTGACTTGCAATTGTTTTTTCAGAGATTAGAATGTCAGGTATCCTTTATTCACGGGTTTACATTTTTTCCGAAATGGGGTTTATTATCGAGTTGAAAACAGGATGCCGAAACTGGAAATTCGATATTTGAAATTAGATAATGCGTCTACATTCTTATATTTTTCCCAATTTCAAATTTCAATCCGGCGCATCGCGGATTAAACTACTTTTTGGCCTTGATGAAGGATACCGAATATTGAGCACATTAAAACTGTGTCAGGAGGACTAAAATGTTTGAAGAAATCACCGAAAATATCGACGCCATTATGATTCAACTTGATAATCTAAGAGGTCATCTTTGACTTGGACCACCATGAACAAGAACTTGGAGAACTTGAAAAATTGATGTCCAACCCCAATTTCTGGCAACAAAACCAGGAAGAGGTTTCCCGTCTGAGCCAGAAGAGGGCCTTATTGAGGGAAAAGATCGATACATGGCAGACACTTCACAAAGATACAGAAGATGCCAAACTCCTTGCTGAGATTGCCCAGGAAGAGAAAGATACCTCCACCCTGAAGGAGGTAAGTAATGATGTAGCTGCGATTCAGAAAGCGATCAAGGGACTCGAATTTCAGGCCCTGCTCGGAGAGCCTGATGACAAGCGAAATGCCATTGTAGCAATTAATGCAGGAGCAGGGGGAACTGAAGCCCAGGACTGGGTAGAGATGCTCTTCAGGATGTATACTCGATGGGGTGAGGACAAGGGTATGAAGGTCCAGGTCATTGACTATCTCCCGGGAGATGAGGCAGGTATAAAAAACGTCACCCTTACGATAACCGGGCCTTACGCATACGGATACCTGAAATCGGAACACGGAATACATCGTATGGTCAGGATCTCCCCGTTTGACGCCACAGGGAGGAGGCACACATCCTTTGCTTCGCTGTCTGTTTTACCGGAAGTTGACACAGATATCACCATCGAAGTGGATGAAAATGAACTTCGCATTGACACGTATAGGGCCAGCGGTCCGGGGGGCCAGCACGTAAACAAGACCAGTTCGGCAGTGAGAATTACCCACCTTCCCACAGGAATTGTATCCCAGTGTCAAAATGAAAAATCCCAGCATCGCAACAAAGAAATGGCAATGAAGGTGCTGAAGGCAAAGCTATACGATGTTGAAAAGGGAAAACTGGAAAAGAAGAAGCAGGAGATGCATCATAATCAAAAAGATATCGCATGGGGCAGTCAGATAAGGTCTTATGTATTCAACCCTTACAGGATGGTAAAAGACCATCGGACAAATATTGACGAAGGAAACGTGGACAAGGTTATGGATGGGGGCATCGATATGTTTATGGATGCGTACCTGAGGATGAAATAGTACCTGAACGAAAACTGTCTTTTTCGTCTCCCGCCTCGGCGGGACGTCAGACTCAATCCCGCCATCGGCGGGATCGCCTTTCTTGATCTGAACAAAAAATCCTAGTTTTCGTTCGGGCACAAAATAGGCTTTCCGATCGTCAATCATAAATCATCAATCATCGATCATCAATCCAATTACCCCCCCTGATAGGCCTTATCGATACTACGGATATAAGAATTTATGCCAGCATAGATTCCCTCTGCGACTCTTTGCTGATATTTCGTGCTCAGTAACCTCTTTCTCTCGCTGCTATTGGTCAGAAAGCCTACCTCCACGAGGATAGCCGGCATCTGCGCGCCAATGAGGACATAAAAAGGAGCCTGCTTTACACCTAAGCTTTTGATTCGTTTATAGCTTTTCTTGGTGGTTACTTTCATCCCCTCCTGTACGTTATGCGCTAATCGGCTCGACTCATAGATCTTGGTATTTAACATCAGATCGTTCAAGATGGTCTGGAGGTCGCTTATATTCTTTTCCGATGTGGCGTTCTCTCTTGCTGCAACCATTACAGCCCTCTTATCAGTGGCCATGTTCAGAAAATAGGTCTCTAATCCATGGATTCTCCTATCCCTGTGGGCGTTGACATGTAACGAAATGAACAGGTCAGCCTTTTTCATATTGGCAATGGCTGTCCTCCGCTCGAGAGATAAATAGATGTCTTTATCCCGGGTGAGAAAGACTTCGCAACCGAGTTTTTTTCTTAGTTTTTCGGCCAGAAATTTGGCAATTTTCAGCGTAATATTCTTTTCTTTATAACGTCCTCCAATCCGGCAACCAGAATCTTTCCCACCATGACCAGGGTCGATCACAATCCTCTTAACATTCAACCCGAGTTGCCTCGCTAAAGATACCTCTTTGGCAGGCTTCTTCTCCTTCCTTATACCCCTCCTAACACTCCTCTTCTTTGACGCAAGCTCCGGTCTGATCCTGGTTGCACCCTTTTTAAACCTGTGCACATCCACCACTATTCTAAACGGATCATAGAGGTGGAAGACATTATAACCCCCGATTTTTTCTATATCCAGAACAACACGTACCGTGTCTTTGGTATACTGGCCTGCCCTGGCCATTTTAAGTAAATCATCCTTGATTGGAACCACGCTATCAATATTCTTAGAGACACGAGCGTTTTTGAGATCTAAATAAAGCCTGCGTGGTTTCTTGTGATCGGGATCAGCCTTCAATAAATGGGGCTTATATTTCACAGGGCCCTGGACATCAATCACTACCCGCGTATAACTGGGAGTTGACCAGTAACGGATATCTTTGACAGGCACTCGTTTGGACTTAGAGAGAGCGGCGCTACCCTGCCCTTTCTTTTTATCCTTCTTGCGCAGGGTCACGGAAAGCTTGGCGAGCATCTTCTTGGCCTTGGGCCGCATGTCTCCCTTGGGGAAATTTACTTCTACCTTTAAAAATTCAACATAAGCCTGGGCAGGGTCCTTCCTGAATTTATAATATATCTCCCCGATCTTATACTGAGCATCATCTGCAAGAGAATGGCCTTTATGTTTACCAGCCACACTTCTGTAAAGAGCGAGTGCTTCATTCAGATCTTTCGATTTCCCCGAGTACCTGTAAAGCCCGGTGTAAAGGTTAGCCGAATGGTAAAGCGCCCAAACAGCCTGATCGCTCTTGGGATAAACCTTGTAAACCTTTTTATAAAGACCAATGCATTTTAACCAGTTATGACGATATTTCATTTTTTTGGATGATTTATGCAGGACATTCCTGCACTTATCGGCGCGGGTGAGAAGCGTGGCCGGCCCACCCTTGGTCTTGCAGAAGGCCTCAGGCGCTGCAAGCAAAAAACCCGCCACAATCACAAGCATCCATATGAGATAGATCCTGTTTTTCATATTGTAATTACTCTCACTTAGTGTCCATCCAGAAATGAGATAGTTTTTACAAGGTCAAGGAAGATGAGGATTTTAACCACAGGAATACATTGAAGTATTTCGAGGATTAAAACCCGAATCTGACACAGAGATTGTGAAAAATAGCCATTTATGGATGGGCACTACTTAGAACCTACATCCTCTTTCAACTTATTAAGCTCCACCAGCGCCTCTACGGGGGTCATAGAGTCAATATCAAGACCCGTGATCC
>DAOVUP010000001.1 GCA_030632525.1 Desulfobacteraceae bacterium
AGGGGAAAGATAAGGATGACGACCAATACGGAGATCTTTCAATTTCATTGTGGCTGTAAAGGAGTCCATGCGTTCCTGGTCCTCAAACCGGACATTGCCCTTTAGATTTCCGTCATAGGCATGGACGTTAAAATGATATACTTGGGTCCCATGCAAAAATGCCCATATTTCCGGTCTTAAAAAAAATTTCTTCGCGCTCAGCAGAGGCCTTTGAGGCGCCTTCTTGAAGGACATCTTTGCGCCAATAAGATCTACACTCAGGGGAAAACCAGGACGCAGACTCTCTAATGAGAGCAGGATGCGGGGATTTGCCCTAGCAACAGCTGACTCTAAATAAGCAGCGATACTTTCTGAGGGAAACCGGTAATATAAAAGCCCAACTGTCAAAAGAACACAGTAAAGCAGATATCCGATCCATTTTCCGTTTTTCCGGATTGCTTTTTTCATGATTGGGTGCTGGCTATTAGTTACAGGTTCCGGGTTGAAGGGTGCGGGTTTCAATCGACAATCATCAATCATCAATCAACAATCGTAAAGACCTGCATAACTGCATCTAAGTATCCCGCAGCGCTCTTGTTATCCTTGATAGAGATTCTCTTTATGCTTACAACATTTTCCGGGGATTCGATAAGATAAAGATAATCCACGAGCTGCTTTAAACTTATCTTGTCTAATTTCATCTCCACCATCGATTCTTTAAATCGGCCATTGGTGCGGGAGGCCGAGGGCTTCATGTATTTTATATGATCTTTCACCCTTGCCTTGCCTGCCGCCTGCTCAAGAAAGGAAAACAGGGTAAAGCTCTTAATGCGACCCTTGAGATATCTCTGTATCCCGTCAGATCCCCTCTTGTAAGATTCATATTCGCTTCGCAGCCTCACGATCTCTTTCAGCCCAGCCCTTTTTGCATCTATCCCTCTGCCTATAACCTCGCGTTTATCAAAAAAGGGGAAGATGATAAACTGAAACAGAACAAAAACTGCTATGCAGCAAGCGGCTAAGGATACAAGAATTTTTTCTCTTCTTCCGAGTTTCATCATTCGTAACTACTTCCGGGTTCAGAGGTTCAAGGTTCAAAATTTAAAGTTCAAGGTTCAACACGTAACTCGCAACCTGCAACTTGCGCGTGCCAATAACTAATAACAAATAACTAATACCCAATTCCTCAATTCCTCAATCCCTCAATCCCTTTCCGCTCTATTCTTATCTCAAATCGGACGCCTTTTCCCGTACGGTCAAGGTTGGCGGAACTGATAGTAACCCCGCTGAAGTGAATAGAAGTTTCCAGATTATTTTTTATCTTGTCAACCTCGTTGAACGCATCGGTCTTGCCACTGATTCTCACCGTCTCCGTATCAATAATCATACGATTGACATGAACATTCAGAGATTTAGGGATGCGCTGGGAAATTTCTTTCAACAGATCGAGAACCATTTTGTTTGTGCCGGTTTCAGGCCTTGATACGTTCGATTGTTTCAGTTCATTTATTTTTACCCTCAATTGCTGAATCGGGTCAACGATTCTCGTCACCTCGGGGAGGGTTTGTTTGAATACAGAGGTTATTTCCCGGCTCAATATCTTGTATTCCTTTTTCAAGGTATAAAAATCGATAACCATATCGGCCGCCAAAAAAGACAAAATTAGGAAAATGAAAACCGCAACCTTTGGCGCCGCTTTCTTAAGCCCAAAATAGCGTTTTTTGCGCTCAAACTCCTCTCTCCTGAAATTGAAACCCTCCTCCTTCCTGGTATTCCTGAGCGCTAAGGAAAGTGCGCCATTCATCAGGGCGGGAGACCAGTCCCTGACAACATCCCTATCTATCCTGACCCTTTTGTCGTTCCTCATATCGATCTGTTCTGCCGGCATGTCAAGGAATTGGCTCAACAGACCCTCTGCTTTAGGAGATAGGGCACCTGTTCCGGTAAAGAAGAGTTTTTCCGGGTCTGGGAGAGTATTCCTCTGAGAAATAAAGGCGTGCACTGTACTCCGAATGTTGGCACAGAGGAGGTTGAAGCATGCCTCAACCTCTTCGCGGGGAGGTACCTCCAAGTCACTGAGTCCGTTTTCCTGTGAGGTAGATTGAATGATGGGGACATTGTTGGAACTGAATACACGAATAAGGGCAATACGCCTGTTCAAGCATAGAACCATGGTATTGTTTTTCTCGCCAATCTCTAACAAAAGGATGTGTTCAGGTGTTCCTGGCTGCCTCAATAACCAGGAGGCCAAAGGCGAGCACCTTATCTCTAACACATCCGGATCAATCCCGTTTCGTTTCAGTGTCCCTAAATATTCTGAAACAAATCCCCTGTTGCAAGAAGCAGCTAAAACTTCACCCCTGGCCGGGCCATCTGTCATAATAAAATCTATGAGCAGATCCTCTATCTGGAATGGCAACATATTCTCCATTTCAAAAGGAAGGGCCTGTCTGATTTTCCTCACGTCCTTAAAGGGCATTTGAAGGTTTCTGAATGAGGCATGGCCTCCGGGGATTGTAGCAAAATATGTGTCACTCTTCAGGACAGTAGACCCGGACAGGGATTCCAGCGCTTCATTTAGCCCCCCATCTTCAACAGGAACCCTGGCCCAACCAAGGACCTGGTATCCCTTCAGCCCGGTCTTGACCTGGACAGCTATAATCTGATTCCCGGTTATGTCAATACCTGTGATTTTCCCCTGCATTATTCAACTTTCCAGGCCAATACCTGAATCGGTTTTTCCTCTTCCCTTTTGATTACCGCCGCCACTCTTTTATTCATGGCCCCCGAAATGCCCGCTGATTCTATCTCAAAATAAGGGCTTGAGGTTTTGATCAGGTCAGATTCAATTGTCACATCTGCCATCCCCGGGACCTTCCGGTACCACCCAGGATCGTTCAGGTCATTCCCATCATCAAGCCGATATTCGATCATATCACTAACCAGCTCCATATCAATATCATCGGAAAGAGACCACAATACCGGGGAATCTGCCGTATTAATATTGATCTTGCCGTCGCCGTAAACAGTCAAGTAGTTCGAAATGCCGGGCACATGTTCATTGCCGTAAAAAAGCTCCTTAGTTACGCCTTTTATAAGGAGTATCTGGCCTAACGATTCTATAGGTCCGTTCTTGCAGGAATAAGGGTTTTCCAATGACTGATAATAGCCATTTTCCGCCCCAAATCGAGTCACATCATCGTCCGGGTCAATCCAGTCCTTTATTGCATCTATCAGATTTCCGACCTCCTCGGAATCAAGCTGGAACTGTTCAGAGTTCAGGAACCTCGTAAAGAGCATTTTCTGTGTTTCATTATATTTCCCGTCCTCATTAATCAGCCGGTTAACCTGGATTTTTCCGGAAAGATCTGAGATTTTTATCTGAAAATGTCCGTTTTCAAACATGGTGGCGGCGTATAGAGACAGTTCTTTTGAATTGGCCCAGACCTCTTGCAGAGAATCAGAGTCGCTTGAAGAGGCGTCCTCAGCGAGAACCGCGAAAGCGCAATTAACGCCTGATCGGGCAATAAACCTGAGCCTGATGCTATCACGGAGGTTTGCCGATGAATAGAGGTCAGACCACATGGAGCTGTTAAACTGCAGTGTCAGTACGACTACCAGGCTGACGATCAGGATAGTGACGATCAAGGCAAAACCCCTGTTGTCTTTGAGAAAAGATGGCACCTTTTGATAGATCCTCCTGAACCCCTGGTCATTGGATTGATGATTTGGCCTTCGGACTTCGGACAATAAATAGTCATTGGTCATTAGGCATTGGTTATTGGATACTGAAAAACGTTTGAGCCGTGCAACCCGCAACTCGTAACCCCGCTTAAAAACGGGATCTTCGACCCGCAATGTGAATCTTCAATTTCTCTGTTCAATCATCAATCAACAATCCTACCCCCCCATCGGAATCGCAACACCTGTCATAAATTTATAAGGTGTTTCCGGGTTTGAGCTGTCTGCAAATTCCATGGAGATGGAAACCCTTGAGGGGAGTTTTCCTTTTGATTCTCCCTCTCCGGAATTCCAGGTTTCGTGGGGCTCGCCATCAGCATCATAATAAATAAAACCGATATATGAAAGCTCCTCGCAAAGGAGCAGCCCTCCACTCTCTGCATCCGGTCTTTCATGCGATAAGGGTGTGTCAGAGCGATAAAGTTCCAGCAGCCCCTCCTCCCCTTTTCCTGCCACATAATAGACTATTTCAGTTGGTTTGGCGACCGGTTCTTCTTCTGAGAAGGTAAGATGTGCAAGGGATAAAAACCTTAACGCCCCACAACTCCGGCCCATTAGCTCCTTTTTCTCTCCCACGAACAGGACCATTCCGGAGTTAGCCTCATCAGATCCGGGTGTTTGCGCCATATTAGAGAGATACGCAGATTCCAGATCCTCAGAGATCCTTTCTAAGGCAATACCGGCCATTTCATAAATATCTGCCCGGGATTCGGACTCATCTATTATTCTAAAAGTTCCTGTATAGGCAGTGAATATTGCCGAGGCAACGAGTGCAAATATGAATATGGCAATAAGGACCTCGAGAAGGGTAAAGCCTCCCGGGATATGCTGCAGATTTTGTTTTCTCATCTTTTTCAACTGTAACTTGGCATTGGGTATTGGGTACTCGTTACTTGTTGTAGCGAAGGGTAAATCCCGTCTTCAGCGGGAAAACCCCACAACTCGCAACCCGTAACCTGCAACCCGCAACTCGTAACCCGCTATGGAAAAAATCGATACAACCTGAGCCGATATCGGTAGAGTTCATCCGACCCCCAGGAGACCTCCAGGTCGATTTGCTTAAGACGGTCTGAAAGCCTTTCAACCCCTTCAAATAAAACGTCGTGCACCGACAATTCCCAGGTGTAACCGGGAAACTCATCTCCAAAATCACCCGAATCGGAGTTGAGATCTCTCTTGTCCTTGACCGCTTCTATTTCTGCCATTTTTTCCTGAGCCAGGAGAGAGGCAGTCCTGTTAAATCTCGATTCACCCGCCAAGGAGAGTCCCTGGGACTGGGAACCTAAGACCGCCATAAGGGCAATGGCGATAATGGCTACGGCTATCATCACCTCAAGGAGGGTAAAGCCGGAGGGAACTTGAAACTTGAAACTTGTCGAAGATCCCGTTTTAAGCGGGGAAACTTGAAACTTGGAGTTCATCAAGGAAAAGAAACCCCCAATCCCATCCGCAGATTGTGCAGATTTTCGCAGATTATTCAAACGGACTATCCGAATCATCTTGCATCGTCCATCGTCCATCCTGTATCCAGTATCTTGCATCATGCATCCTGTATCCAATTCCTCAATCAAACTCCACATATTTATTAATCACTTTTACCTTGCCTAAAAAAGGGCTCAGGACCAGGGTAAGCGTTCTCCCATCTTCGGAACTCAAGTGGATGGCTGACTGCTCGGTATAACCCCTCCGGATAAACCTGATCCCGATCTCCCCTTCCACTATCTTCCCCTCTCCCTTTACCCAGACATCATCGATATGAATATCAACAGGGAGATTAAACCCCTCTTCCCTTGCAACTGTCCGTTCTTCGTCGGTCATGGCCCTAGAACTTATCCAAAATCTGTTCACATTCAGATCAAAATTAAGGGCATAATCCATCTGTTCCCGAATTGCTTCATTTCTCAAGTTGTTGATTATACCAATCATCTTGCGTGCAGTGCCCTTCAGGTTGTCTGTCAGCAAGGCATTTCGAAGCCGGGGGGCGGTTAAGGTCAGCACCAGCCCGATCAGCAGAACGACAACGATGAGTTCGATAAGGGTATACCCCCTTTTGTCAAGAAACATAAACCCTCCTGGTCCATGCAAACATGGCCAAGTAGTCAACTCAAGTCGTGATCCAGCTCACTGCCCCCCACCCTCTGGATTGATGATTGATGATTGTTGATTGTTGATTGACCTTGCTTTTTGGACATCGAACCCTTTGGAATTGACCATTGACCATGGACCATTAACAATTAACAATTAAAAACCCGCATCCCCGCTTAAAAACGGGATCTTCGACCCGCAACCCGTTTACTTTTCAATCATCAATCAACAATCAACAATCCAAAGGCCCGTAACCCTCTAATCCAGTTCCCAGCTATTGATATCCTTGTCTTTGTCCTCTCCGCCTGCCTCGCCATCAGCGCCGTATGCGACAAGATCATAATCCCCATGAACACCGGGGCTGAGATAGATGAATTCATTATCCCACGGGTCTTTGGGAACCTTCCCCTTTTCCAGGTAGCCTCCTTCTCGCCAGGCCCTGGGAAGTTCCCCCACTGTCGGAGCCTCCACAAGGGCCTGGAGGCCCTGCTCGGTGGAGGGATATGCACCATTATCCAGCTTGTACAGTCTGAGGGCGGTTTCTATACTTTCTATCTGAATCTGGGCCTTCATCTGCCTGGCCTCTTCAGGCCTTCCCATGATTCTCGGGATAATAAGCCCTGCCAATATCCCAAGGATTACAATGACCACCATGAGTTCGATCAGCGTAAAACCCCCGTTACCGCTTTTTTGTCCATACATCTTGTTTTCCCCCATTAGTTCTCTATAATTATCTTAGGTTTTGAGCTGAGTATGCCAGGCCACAATAATATTCGATGGTCTTGTAAAAAGTCAAAATGACGTCCTGGGAAAAGAACGTAACTTTGAACCTCTAGACCTTTGAACCTTGAACCGCTCACTTTAGCTTACCGTATCATCTGGTTCATCTCAAAGATTGGGAGGAGTATTGAGATAACGATAAATCCTACGGTCACGCCCATGAACAGAATCATGACCGGTTCCAACATGGAGGTCATGGCAAGGACCTGTGACTCCACCTCACCTTCATAAATATCTGCGATCTTGTTGAGCATACTCTCTATCTCCCCACTCTGTTCTCCTGCAGAAATCATCTGTATTGCAATGGGAGGGAACCAGCGACTCCGGGAAAGTGACACAGCAAGGGCCTTGCCCGACTGGACGTCATCCATGGCATTGTCAATGCCTTCAGCAATCACCGTGTTGCTGACAATGTTTCTGACTATACCGAGCGCAGGGAGGAGGGGAACACCATTTTGAAGCAGGCTGCCCAAGGTCCTGGAAAATCGCGCCATTGCTGTTTTGGTATTTACAGGGCCGATAACAGGGGCCCGGAGCTTTAAGCGGTCCCATATATGCCTTCCATTAGGCCTATTGATTAACCTCCTTATCAACAGAACAGCACATCCCAATCCTCCAATAACAAGCCACCAGAAAGATTTAAGAAAATTGCTTACCCCTATGAGTATCAGGGTGGGAAGAGGCAAAACCTGGTGCATCTCGTCGAAGATCTTCGTGATATTGGGCACAATAAAAGTGATGAGGAAAAAGAGTACCAGGCCGCCGATTAAAAACATGAAGGCTGGATAAGCTAAGGCCGCTTTCAGACGACCCCTCAGGGCCTGTTGATGCTCAGTCAATTCCGATAGTCTATGGAGAACCAGATCAAGGGACCCTGATTCTTCCCCCGCCCTAACCATGTTGACATAGATCTGAGAAAATACCTTAGGATGCCGCGACAATGAAAAGGCCAGGCTGTTCCCCTCATTTACCGATTCTTTGATCTGAGCCAAAATCTTTTTCAGGAGGGGATTCGGAACCTGCGATATCATGGCGTCCAAGGATGCAACTAATGTGATTCCTGCTCCCAACAGGATGGCCAGCTGCCGCGTGGCAACAGCAAGATCTGCAGGCCTGACCCGCTTGAAAAAGGTAGAAATGGAAGTCTGGTCCGGAGCCGCCTGTCCAGACGTAGACGAGGTCTCTTTCAATTCTATTGGAAAGACACCCGACCCCCTCAGCTTCTGCCTGGCTGCTATCGGGCTGTCAGCATCAATGATTCCATCCTTGTTCTTGCCCGCCCTGTCAAGAGCCCGGTATTCATAAACAGGCATGGTATAGGATTTCGGATTTCGGTCCCGCAAGGCGGGATCGGATTTCGGATTTGGTTCTGAAATTCTTCATATATAAATCAATCGGGTTACAGGATTGGTAATCGCTCACGGGTTCAGTGCCTTTAACCTTTGAGCCCTGAACCCGTGAACGGCTCCAAAAGATGTTAGCAACACATGCTGTTTCTGTCAACTCGGAGTTCTGGCGCAGAATGCCCACGAGAGGGGGATTGCCGAATAAAGTACTTGAGCATATAGCAACAGGCTGATATCGTGGCAGAGGTTCAAGGGTTGAAGGGTTACTATTGCCGTGTTCTGAAAGTTCTTTCTGCAAAATTGGCAATTTAAGTTGCCTGTGTAATAGTAATCGAATAACAATCAAGGAGTGACGAGTGACGAAGGAAAACAAAGAAGTTGACCTTGAGGATCGTCTCATTGATTTTGCCGTCAGAATTATTTTTGTGGCAAGTGTGAAAACCGCGACACAAAATAAAAGTTGAAATTCGTAATTCGGGACTCGGCGGTGACCTCGATTGTTGAAGAAAGATGTTAGGTTCAAAGATTCAGATTTGTTTTTCTGGGGAGCAGATATGGAAATTATAACGGATTATCTGGTTATTGGTAGCGGTATCGCCGGGCTGAGCTTTGCCTTACAGGCGGCCAAGACAGGAAGGGTGGCTATTGTAACCAAGAAGGAAAAGGCAGAAGGGTCCACCAATTATGCCCAGGGCGGCATTGCATCGGTATTTGATCAGGATGACAGCTTTGATCTACATATAAAAGACACTCTCAAATCGGGTGACGGTCTCTGCCATGAGGATATTGTGAAGCTTGTAGTAGAAGAGGGCCCTGAGAGAATTAGAGAGCTCATTGCCATGGGGGTCTGTTTTTCGCGTCAGGGAAAAGATGGGGAATCCCTTGATCTGGGCCGCGAAGGTGGACACTCGAAACGTCGAATAGTTCACACCAAAGACATGACAGGCCGGGAGGTGGAACGTATCCTGCTCGATCGCGCAGAAGAGGAAGAAAACATCCAAATCTATGAAAACCATATGGCGATCGATCTAATAACCAAATCCAAGTTGATCCGTCGCGGGATTATTGCCACCGAAACCAGTGAAACCTGCTGGGGGGCCTATGTCTTGGACGTGGAACAGGGGGAGATTATCACCTTTTTGTCTAAGGCTACGGCCCTGTCATCCGGAGGCGCCGGCAAGGTATATCTGTACACGAGCAACCCTGATATTGCCACGGGAGATGGGGTTGCCATCGGGTATCGTGCCGGGGCCAAGGTCGCCAATATGGAATTTGTCCAGTTCCATCCCACATGCCTCTATCACCCCTTGGCCAAGAGCTTTTTGATCTCCGAGGCGGTCAGGGGAGAGGGAGGCGTGCTTTTGGACAAAAAAGGGAACCGGTTCATGGAGAAATACCATCCCCTTAAGGACCTGGCATTCAGGGATATTGTGGCCAGGTCCATTGACATGGAACTGAAAAAGAGCGGGGATGAATGCGTCTACTTAGATATCAGCCATAAAGACTCGGGATTTATTATGGACAGGTTTCCCCATATCCATGAGACATGTCTGAAGTACCAGGTTGATATTACCAAAGAACCGATTCCTGTGGTCCCTGCTGCCCATTATATGTGCGGCGGCCTCCTCACAGACGAGCAAGGAAAAACAAATCTTCGCAATCTATACGCAATCGGCGAGGTCGCCTGCACAGGGTTGCATGGGGCAAACCGCTTAGCCAGCAATTCACTCCTTGAGGCCCTTGTCTTTGCAAGACGGGCTGCGCTGACATCGGCTACCGAGATGGAAGGCAAAAGGGACGAATCCTTCCCCAAGGCCCCTCAGTGGGACCCGGGGAGTGCCACAGACAGCGAGGAAATGGTAGTTGTTTCACATAACTGGGATGAGATCAGGAGTTTTATGTGGAACTATGTGGGGATTGTCAGGACAAACAAGCGGTTGGCACGGGCAAAAACCCGGGTCGAAAGTATACAATCAGAGATCAAGGAGTATTATTGGAATTTCTTAGTAACACAGGACCTGCTTGAACTGCGGAACATTGCCTTGGTGGCCGAGTTGATTATCAGTTGTGCCTCCCTCCGAAAGGAGAGCCGCGGACTCCATTTCAACCTGGATTATCCATCGCAGGACCATGTTCACTGGCTCCAGAACACGGTTCTGTGGATATGATTCCTGATTAAGGAATTAGAAATGTCTCTCCCTCATAAACCCGAGCGCCTGCAGACCGGTCCTTATAACCACGAAGGTAATGCCTGCGCCTATAATGCCGAGGGCGACATAGAGGAGTCCAAAGAATATCAGATATTCAATATTCCACTGCCATTCAAAGGAAAACGGTGTCATTGTATTTCACTCTCCACTATTCTGTAATAGGGTTCAGCTCTCTCTCTTTTGGAAATATAGGCAGATATCTGTAGGCGGCGGAAAACACCAAGAATCCATAACCGACCACAGCCATTCCGATACCCCATTCCTGCCACGTGGGGAGATAGCCCCAAAACCTGTCAAAGGGCATTACAGGTATTGCCAGGGTTACTATGATAAAGAGGAAACGGTTCAGGACAATCCCTGTACAGTTTAACAGGCATGCAATGATGAGCAATCCCTGGTTCTGCCTCGCCTTTGGTGTCATAAGGATAATCGCCGGTAAGATACCGCAGAAAACCATCTCGGCTACGATTAAATAGACTCCGTATGGGCCTTCCCTGAAGAAGCTCTCAAATGTCAGCCCTGACCTCGGGACAATACCGTACATCCAGCCTAGATAATCAAAGATCTTTAAGACCATGTACAGTGAGAGCAGCCATGCCGAAATCTTTGCAAGGAGCTGAATGGCGCTGTCAGGAACAAGCTTCTTCCGGGTAAAGAATTCGGTCAGTTTCGTACAGAGGATGGTGAAACAGGGCCCAACGGCTATTGCTGAAAGAACAAAGAGAAAGAATGTCCAGGGCCAGATATAAAAGCCCTCCCTCGCCGCAAAGGGTCTCGCATACATCACACCGAACATGCCGCCCAAAGACCCCTGGTGAAAGAACGACAGAAAAGTGCCGGTTGCGGCAAAAACGGCCATGATTTCATGGAGGTTATGTCCAAAAATCCGGAGTTCTTTTATCTCTTCTAATTTTCTGTTTTCTAAAATAATCGGTATGAACTCGATTGCCAGAACCATCAGATAACAGGTAATACAGAAGGACACTTCAACCAACATGGAGTGTATATTGGCGTGCCAGAAGATGAACCACCCTCTGATAGGCTGGCCAATGTCGATGCCCAACATGGCCATGGC
This sequence comes from Desulfobacteraceae bacterium, assembly GCA_030632525.1. Lineage (GTDB taxonomy): Bacteria > Desulfobacterota > DSM-4660 > Desulfatiglandales > Desulfatiglandaceae > Desulfacyla. The sequence continues at coordinate 11,217 of DAOVUP010000001.1, forward strand.
GCCTGAATAGCAGATAAAGCCTATGATCACCGCGGGTTTGATGATATTCTTCAATTCCTTTTGACCCATAACATAGGTAAGGAATCCGGTGAAAAATGCACCGGCGCCTAAGGCGATTATTGCCAAATCAAATACGATCCAGAGGGCAAAGGCAAAGATATTGCTCATATTTGTCTGGTTCAACCCCTTCCACAGGCATAGGAAGGCCGATAGCCCCCCCCATGCCAAGAGGGCTAACCACGGCAGGGTCCAGAAAAAAAAGGCCCATGTGGAACATCTCTTAACTCCATGCGGTAATAATGGCGAATCCATTACTCGTCCTCCTGAGATCAGCAATCTAACAGTGTCTTGTTTAGGTCTTTGGTACTAAAACTCATCGCGTCCCGGTTTTGTGGACCATTCCTCTTCCGCCCAGCTCTTATTGACCACTGGCGTATATTCGCCGGGCAGGAAATTGTCGCCTAACTTGCGTATCCAATCCCTGTTGGAGTGGTAATAGACCTTCGGTTCCGTGCCGATCCGCTCCAAAAGTCTGAATGTAAAGGGGTGCTTTATGAGTTTGGAGACTTCATGCTCGGGATTATTCAGGTCCCCGAAGGTAATAGCCTGGGCCGGGCAGGCCTCTGCGCAGGCGGTAACATATTCACCTTCTTCAATCTCCCGCCGGTCCTCGGCATAGGCTAAGGTTTTTGCCCGCATCAGCCGCTGATGGCAAAAGGTGCATTTTTCCACAACCCCTCTCATCCGGGGAGAGACCTCGGGAGTCAGGTAGCGATCCATTCCCTTATCCTGGGGAAATACGTCCCACCAGTTGAAATACCTGGCGCCATAGGGGCACGCAGCCTGGCAATACCTGCAACCGATGCATCGGGTATATATCTGGCTGACGATCCCGGTATTGAAATCCAATTTCGTGGCAGTGGCAACACAGACGGAAACACACGGTGGGTGATGGTCGCAGTGCATGCACGGCCTGGGAAAATAACTGACCTCAGCTTTGGGGAACTCCTTTCCGTTGGATATCTTGTAAAGACGCATCCAGGTGATCGTACGTTCTTTATCTGATTGGTCAGCCCTCACGGCAACGTTGTTTTCGGCTGCACAGGCTACCATACATGTTCCGCAACCCGTGCATTTGTCAATATCGATGACCATGCCATACTTAAATTTCCCGTGGTCATTTGCTTTTTTCATGAGTTACCTCACTTAAGAGATCGTCAAATAGTTGAGTCGTTAAGTCGTTGAGTTAGAACCTTGGTCTCGCCTCAGAGTGGACTCGACCACTTAACCAGATCTGCACTTAAACCTTAATTAGCTTTACCGGCGTATTCCACCAGACCGGGTAGCCGCTTATGGGGTCCTGCCCTGCCTGGACAATGTTATTGGGATTGACACCCTTGCCCTTCAGAAACTCGTCATAGGCGGTATGCCCGAACCCTAAGGGTAAATAAACAATGCCGGGCATTGCCCCCTCAGATAGATTTACGCGTACCTGCACCTCTCCGGCCGGCGATTTGACAGCAACCAGCTCGCCTTCTTCGAGGTGGTATTTCGCAGCTGTCTTGGGGTTGATAGCGGCAAAGGATTTATCCTTTAAAAGCTGATTTTCAAAGATGGTCTTATACAGAAAAGGTGGGCTCGGTATCCACCCGCTGGCCAGATTAATCATTTCATAGGGGAGCATTTTAAGCGGGTATGCCGAGAGATCAGCACCGGCTTTTGGTGCCTCGTAATGGGCCATACAGACCTCATCTTCCGTGGCAGCGAGACCCATGTTTTTCAGGGCCGCTTTTTTCGATATCTTATTTGAGTAATTCTCAATGGCCTGGGCAATCAACTTGCTGGAGAATTCGAACTTTCCGCTTGGCGTGTTGAAGAGACCCTTCCAGCTCCTGGGTGAACTCACAGGGCGATACCACATGCCCTCGGACTGTATTCCCTCCCACATTTCATCAAAAGACTCGTACTCCGGCTTGGGACCATTTCCGGCTGTTTGCCTTTGCCAGGCAGGGGCATCAGGATCATAGCTCACAAGCCCTCCGCCGGCATCAAAGAGCCCTTTTGCCCTTGTTTGGAGGACCTCTTCGAAATTTTCCCATGGAAAGCCTGACCCCACCGAGTCATCGATCGCCCGGGACAACTCTATGACTGTATCTCCACTGTTTTTGGTGTTGTACAGGGGCTCTACCACCGGCTTGGACAAGCCGTAAAGGGGATACTGCAAACCGGTTGGCCAGACAATATCATCTACCTTTTCAAGATAGGTAGAGTCGGGGAGGATAAGATCCGCCATATTGGCCGTCTCATCACGATAGGGGGAGAAACTGACGATAAACGGGATTTTTTCCAGGGCCTTTTTAAAGCCGCCCCCGTCAGGAAGAGTAAAGAAAGGGTTCGCCGAGAATACGAGAAGTGTGTCCACAGGGGATTTGGAATCGCGGTTAATGGCATCTGTAAAATTGTTAATCAGACTATCGGTAAAGGGATAACGCATCGTCCCTGCCTGATCGAGTCTCGGGGTCTTGAGCCCCTTACTCGCAATAGCATCCACTTCCAAAAGAGGAAGATCGCTTAGTGGAATGGGGTCAGGCAGGAGGACCCCCCCGGATCTGTTAATACTCCCTTTCAGGGCATTCAGATTCTGAACTGCCATAAATTCATACAGACTGCCGTTTAGATTATCTTTCCCTTTGCCGTAAACCGCAACCGGGGTCTTTGCGCTGACAAAGCCCTTGGCCAAAGAGACAATGGTTTTCGGATTTACTCCTGTTATTTCTGCGACCTGTTCGGGGGAGTATTTCTCAAGGACTAACGTTTTGAACCCAGTGTGATTTACCCCCTCCAATGATCTCCAGTCTTCAAAGCCGAAAGAATGGTCAGCTATAAACCGGGAATCATATTGACCTGACTTGATGATTACATGAGCAATACCAAGGGCCAAAGCGCCATCGGTCCCGGGTCTGGGGGCAACCCACATATCTGCCTTCGACGCCGTGTTTGATGCCCTTGACTCTACCTGTACAATCCGGGTTTTTCTCTTTGCCGGATTACCATCGTGCCACATACCCCACGCATTCATTACCCTGCCTGGCGCTCCCCACCCCTCAAGGAGGCCAGCGCCGAAGCTCAGGACATAATCGGAATTTTCAAGGTCATAAGCCATGGGGGCCAGTGTCCCCTGCATAAGCAGGTTCCCCATACGGTAAGTGTCATTTATGGAAGGGGGTCTCACATAATTAGGGCTTCCCATCGCCCTCATCAGCCGTTTGATCAAGACCGATACGGTTGTCCCTTCAGGATTACCGTCCACGGCAGCAATTGCCTCGGGCGTTCCTTTCTTGCGAAGGTTTGAAATTCTGCCGGCCACTATGTCAAAGGCCTCACCCCACGAAATTTCCTTAAATTGGCCCGCACCTCTTAGACCAACACGTTTCATGGGACCGGTAAACCTTAAAGATTCATCGTAAAGCAACTGGAGCCCGCCCATACCTACAGGACAGATACCTCCCGGGTTGACAGGATAGTCGGTGCGGCCTTCAATCTTTATTGCCCTCTCGTCCACCTTTCTCACCGCAATACCGCATCCGCCGGGACAGAGATTGCAAACCGAACTGACATCAGTGAACTCACCCGTTGCGGGAACCGGCACCCAGGGCCAGTTTTGAGTCCATATGGCTACATCATCAGTGAATTTCCAGGGAAGCGGGGTTGCCTGAATACCCGCTACCCCACCAACGACAGCCGCGATAAAGTTCCTTCTGGTTATTTTCATAGTAGTTGTCCCCTTACTTGTGGCATACAAAGCAGGCGTTGTTCTGTTCCTGGTCCTTCTCCGTATGGCACCTGGCACAGTCATCCATCTTCATACGATCGGAGAACTTCTTGTTCCAATAGAAACCCGAAATCCGTTTTCCCCAGATATCCCTGCTGTAACCGGTCAACCTGTTCTTCACATATAAAGGCAGCTTTTCGTTATCGGCAAAAACCCCGTGGCAGGTGGCACAATCTATATTACCCATTTTGACGTGGGCGATATGGGAGAAATAGACACAGTCAGGTTGCTTAGAGTAGACAAGCCAGGGTATTTCTTCCTCATTGGCAACATATTTTGTCATAAACGTTTTTTCTGCGGGGGTCTCTCCAAGGGGAGATTCGGGATCATCGTGGCACTCTGTGCATTTTTCTAATTTTTGGATGCCGGCAAATGTGCCGTCATCGCGAAATGAATGGCAAAAAAGGCATTTTTCGGCCTTTGTTTCTCCCTCTATGCCATCCACCTTTTCAGAGTCGAGATGCAGGGCATGATTAAAATTGATCGGCTGGGGGTGTTTGGAATAGAGTACCGCTGGAAAGATGATCCATCCCACGATCGAAGCTCCGATGAGGCCTAAAATGAAAAAACTCACATCTTGAGCAAGAAGATTTATGTTCATCCAACGTGGGAAAAAACCGGAAGGGGGACGGTCCCCACCTCTATCAGAAGACTTTTTGGGGGAATTCACTGGATCTTTCATGATTGTTAAGCCTCTTACATCGAGTTTAGGGTTGATTGACTAAGGGGCCAACAGCTTTTGCGTATTTATCTGCTGCCCCTATTTTTGTCAAGAGAAAAACTCTCTTCTCATCAGTCCTAACTCACGTATTAGAACCTTCTTACCCTTTTACGCCGCCTTTTGGCTGCCTTTGCCTGTTTCTTCTTCTTCTGAACGCTTGGTTTGTCATAAAAGCGTCTTTCCTTGATTTCGGAAAAAAACCCTTCTTTGGTTAGTTTTCTCTTCAGATCCCTAATCGCCTTTTCTATCTGATTATCACGAACTACAACTTTCATATCTAAATATCCTCGTTTAAATTCGAATTTATGCCATAAAAAAAGCACCTCGATCGCAGTTGAGATGCTTCCCTTTCCTTTAAAAACAAATGTGCCTTTATGGTACGATATATCACTCTACAGGCATATACACATTTGATTTTACCTCTTGAATTGTCATACAGGTTAAAAAGCTCTCATCAGTAGTGGGGGGAATGTTGAATCGATGCGGACCGGAAGCCATTATAAAACACGGCTGAGATGGAAAACTTCCGATCATTTTTAATCACCCCCTTTTATCCTTTTTCCTATTAGATATCGGCAACTTTATTTCCTGAGGAAACTTTTGTCAATCTTTTTCTTGGCTTTCAGTCCCGAAGAGCTAATTTGGCAACTGCCTCGATATGATAGGTATGGGGAAACATGTCAACAGGCTGTATTTCAAGGAGTTTATACTCCTTGGTCATCTCGGACAGATCCCTGGCCAAGGTTGCTGGATTGCACGAGATATAGACGATTTTTGCAGGGGATAAAGCCATGGCCTGGGCCAATACATCCTTGTGCATGCCTGCCCGCGGGGGATCTATGATCAAAAGATCGGGTCTAAAGGTTATGTCCGCCAATTTTTCCCTGATATCACCACATATAAAGCGGCAGTTCTCAAGCCCGTTGTCCTTAGCGTTCCTGACCGCATCAGATGTGGCGCTCCTGCTAATCTCTATCCCGGTAACGGCCTGGACCCTGTTGGCTAAGAAGATAGGGATGGTGCCGGTCCCGCTGTACAGGTCAAGCACGGTTTCAGAACCTTCAATCTCCGCATAATCTGCCATACTCTGATATAATTGTTCGGCTGCCCTGGAGTTGGTCTGGAAGAAAGAATTTGCCGAGACCTGGAATGTAAAGGCGCCTATGCGGTCTCTGATATATCCATCCCCGTAAAGAACTGTCTCCTTTTCCCCAACAGCTATGGAGGCCCCCCGGCTGTTGATGTTGTTTACCACGGTCTTGATCCGTTTAAATCTACGGACGAGCAGATCCGCCAATGGCTGTACATATTCCGACCTCTCTTCTGATGTAACCAGGTTGACCATCCATTCATCAAACGCAACAGAATAACGGATCATCAGAAAGCGCCAGAATCCCTGGTGGCTTTTCAGACCATAGACAGGTATCCCGGAGCTTTTGACATATTCCTTGACCATGTTCAGGATCTGGTTCCCCGTTTCCTGCTGGAGCAGGCACGCCTCAATGTCAATAACCTTTTGAAAAGTCCCCGGTACGTGAAGACCCAGGGCAATCTCGTGCTCATCTTTCCGTCTGTCCAATTCTTCGGGGAGATACCAGCGCCGGTCAGAG
>DAOVUP010000114.1 GCA_030632525.1 Desulfobacteraceae bacterium
CCTGTCAGACTGAGAAAGGTACATTCCTTCAAGGGTCGCAGGTCGCATGAAATCAGGTGTGGCAGCAACAATGCTATCCCTGTAATGAGGGCGAGAGGCAGGTGCGCCACAACCACATCCCAGTAAGAGTCCGGCCGTGTCCAGGATAAAAATGGGGAAATGATATGCATTGGGTAATCGCTACTATGGCTGGGACGTCTCGATATCCTTGTTTTCGCCCTCATCCAATTCCTTTTCAGCAGAGACCTCAGGTTCGCTTCCGCCAAACACATCGCGGTAGGCCACGGTCAGGATACAGGCCTGAATGGGAAGCGTGAAAATCACACCGATTCCGCATGCTATAGCCCCGATACTGCCGATAATGTTCGAAACAACTGAAAAGCCTAAGAAAGGCCAGAAGTTGGGCTTGACCTTGTTAAAACTCTCCACAGAAGCGGGCCAGAATTCCTTTCGCCTGTCAACTATGAGAAATAGACCGAACATCAGAAGGGCGTGGGCCACGAAAACGACGAAAATAGAGGCTAATTGCCCGATACAGGGGACTAGACCAACAACAATCGATACCACAAAAAGCGCAACCCCCCATAGGATTACAAAGAGAAACGAGTCTAAAAAGTATTCAAACCCCTTGAACAGGGTACCAACCTCGGGCTTTGGTTCCTTCTTGTCAACCAATCCTAAGGTGATTAAAATAACCCCCGCAAACATGGGTCCCGCAAGGACCCCGACTGTTACCATGCTGAGCACCACGGCAATAAGCGAGGCCAGGACAAGTATGCCGAAATTTTCTTTATAAAGGTTAAATCCCTTTTCGATCCACTCACCGAATTTCACTTCGACTTCATCCATTTGGTTCCTCCTAATTAAATAAGGTCAACAGGTTCCCCGCTCCCTCTCTTCTGAACACTTGATGTCCCATAACGATCATGATACAAGATTTCTCCATAAAGGCAAAGGAAGAAATCCATTTGAATTATAAGCAGTTTTCTGCAGAGCTGCCACAACCTCGCATGGACAAAGATGGTAACAGCCCTGGTTTTTTCCCTGGGGATGTGAGAAGTTAGGGGAAGGAATAGAAAAAGCGCCTTGACTTAAGGGAGGAACTGAAATGAGATTTGTCATCATCGGCGGAGATGCTGCAGGAATGAGTGCGGCAAGTCGCGCCAAGAGAAACTCACCTGAACTAACAGTCACGGTATTGGAGCAGACAGAAGATGTCTCATACAGCGCCTGTGGAATGCCCTATAATATTGCCGAGGCCGGACGTGCGATGGACGACCTTGTGGTTCGCCAGGCCCACGTGTTCAGGGAAAAACAGGGGATCGATTTGAGGACCGGCCATTTTGTTGAGGAAATTGACCGAAATTCGAACAGGGTCAGAGGCATGAATAGTGCCGGCGAGCATTTTGAAATCCCCTATGACAGGCTCTTGATTGCCACGGGGGCCTCGCCTCTGAAACCGGATCTGCCGGGGTTTGAGACCCCGGGCGTTATGGCCCTCAAAAACCTTGAGGATGGGCGCCGGATTAAAGACTTCATGGAAATGGAGTCTGTTCGGAAGGTGGTCATCATCGGGATGGGCTATATCGCCTTAGAGATGTGCGAGGCAATGGTTGCCAGGGGGATCCATGTGGAGATGGTAAAGCCCAGCCCTCCTCTTTTGCCCTGGATGAATAGTAACTTGGCCGGGGTGATCAGGGAGGAAATTGAAAGCCATGGTGTGATAATCCATCCTGGGCAGGAAATCCAAAGCATAACGAGAGAGCAAGAGAGTTTGAAAGTCATCTGTAAAGATATGATCCTTGAAGGCCAGATGGTCCTGGTGGCCGTGGGTGTCAAACCCAACAGCGAGATGGCGGATCGGGCCGGTCTGGAACTGGGGCCCGGGGGCTCCATCGCCGTGGGAAAGGACTTGCGGACATCTGATGAGGAGATTTTTGCGGCCGGGGATTGTGCGGATGCCTTCCATGTGGTGACCGGGCAAAAGACCTGGATACCCCTGGCGTTAAGGGCCAACAGGGCAGGGTGGGGTGTGGCCGATAATGTGACAGGAAAGAGGGTTGAGCTTGAGGGGATCGCCGGGACAGCGGTCTTCAAGGTCTTTGACCTGCAGGTGGCCCGGAGCGGCCTGAGCCTTGCCGAGGCCGAGAAGTATGGATTTGATCCGGTTGAAAATACGATTAAGAGCCGATCCAGGGCCCATGCCCATCCTGGTTCTTCGACCCTCCATATCCAGATGGTGGGAGACAGAAAATCAGGCAGGCTTTTGGGGGCCCAGATGGTGGGGAGGGAGGGCGCGGCCCACCGGATCGATGCCATAGCCGTGGCCCTGCACCAGAAGATGACCGTTGAGGCATTCAGCCAGTGTGATCTGGCCTATGCACCCCCGTTCGGCCCTGTATGGGACCCGATGCTTACTGCCGCTAACCAGCTATTAAAGAAAATGTAATTTGGACACTACTTAGTGTCTGAACGAGGACTAGGATTTTTTGTCAAGGTCAAGGAAGACCAAAATTTCAACCGCAAGAATACATTGAGTATTTTGAGGATTAAATTTTTATCTGACGCAGAGATTGGCTAAAAAGACAGTTTTCGTTCGGGCAATACTTAAAGGCTGCTATGTCGATTTCTATTCGGGCCAAAAGAACTACCTTCTTTGCATTTGCTTTTCTCCTTCTGGCAGGAGTACTGCTGTCCGCCGGGGTTGCCCAATACCTCGTTCAACCGGCAAGAAAAATGGGGCCGGATCAGATCTTTATTGTGCATAAAGGCGCAACTTTAAGGGGGGTCATTCGTGATCTTGAAAAGAAAGGGATAATCGCCAATAAGACACCTCTCCTTTTATGGAGCAGGCTCTCTGGGCACGGTACCAAGATAAAGGCAGGGGAATACCGGCTTAACGGCGGCATGGCCCCCTTAGGGGTCCTCAATATCCTGAGCAAAGGAAGTATTATAACACATCCCGTAACCATTCCTGAAGGGTTTACCATAAAGCAGATTGCTGAGGAGTTAGATAAGAAAGGGCTGACAGACAAAAAAAAATTCTCAGCGCTTGCAGAGGATCCGGATGTTGCCAGGAGTTATGGCATATCCGGCTCCAGTCTTGAAGGATATCTATACCCCGATACCTACCGGTTTGGCCGGGACCAGTCCGCCATATCCATCATTGATGTAATGGTTAAGCGTTTTTTTGAAGTAACCAGCCTTTTGCAGAAGAAGATAGGGGAGTCGGGCATGACGTTCCATCAGATAGTTACCTTGGCTTCCCTGATTGAGAAGGAGACAGGACAACGGGGGGAGAGACCTGTCATAGCGAGTGTTTTTCTGAATCGATTAAAAAAAGGGATGCGTCTTGAAAGCGACCCAACCGTCATATACGGGATCAGAGACTTCAACGGAAACCTGACGAGAAAGGACCTGAGCCAATCGACGCCTTATAACACCTACGTTATCAGGGGGCTTCCTTTGGGTCCTATTGCAAATCCCGGAGAGGAGGCGATCAAGGCCGTTTTATACCCGGCAGACACCAAGTATCTCTATTTTGTTTCTAAGAATAATGGGAGCCATCACTTTTCCAAGACCTTGCAGGAGCATAACAGGGCAGTCAGAATCTATCAAAAGAAAGGGCGCCGGAACCGCACAAAAACCTCTTGACAGGTCCTCTTGTATACAGTACACGAAAACCTTGAAGCTTCAGAGGTTCAGGGTTTGAGAGTTTAGGCTTCAGTAGAATAATCCGTGTGATCTGCGGATGGAATTGACGAATGGGAGTGAACGCCATGGATATCATTGTTTTGATAAAACAGGTCCCCGATACAACAGAGGTAAAACTGGACCCCAAGACCGGGAACCTCATCAGGGAAGGGATTGAAAGCATCATCAATCCTGATGATCAGCATGCCCTTGAAGCAGCTATAAGCCTGAAAGAGGCCTTAGGGGGGAAAGTAACGGCCGTTTCAATGGGACCGCCCCAGGCTATTGACGCGATATCGGAGGCCCTCGGCATGGGGGTGGATAAGGGGATACTCCTCTCTGACAGAGCATTTTCAGGGGCAGACACCTGGGCCACCTCCTTCACCTTGGGAAAGGCCATTGAAAAAATAGGGAAATACGACCTGGTTGTATGCGGTCGTCAGGCCATTGATGGAGATACGGCCCAGATCGGACCGCAGGTGGCTGAATATCTCGGGATACCACAGGTCTCCTATGTATATGAGATTGAAGAGACCAAAAAGAAGAGCATGGTCGTTAAGAGAAGGCTTGAAGATGGGTTTGAGCGCTTACAGTGTAACCTCCCGGCGCTCCTTACAGTTATCGGTGAAATCAACACGCCCCGATATCCGGATGTAGGTGGGCTGATTGCTGCCTGTGAGGAAAAAGCCCCCATAACCATCTGGAATGCCGCAGATATCGGTGTCCAGACGAGTGAGATTGGACTCGAGGGTTCTTTGACCCATGTCATTAAAACCTTTTCCCCCAAATTCAAACGGGAAGGGGAGATCCTGGAAGGAGATGGTGAAGAGGCTGTAGGGAGTCTGATAGGAAAATTGAAGGAGAATAGACTTATTTGAACCTCTGAACCCTGAACCTATTAGATGAAGGAGCTATTATGAAAGACGTTGTCATTGTTTCAGCATGCAGGACCGCCGTGGGAGCCTTTGGCGGAACCCTGAGAGATATGAACGCGGCCGTTATCGGAAGCATAGCCATGAAAGAGGCCATAAAGCGGGCCGGAATTGACTCTGGGATGATTGATGATGTCCGCTTTGGAAATTGTATAGAACCTTCGGATGCCCTCAATGTGGCCCGTGTTGCATCCCTCATGGCCGGTATACCCGATACCGTTACCGCTGTAACTATCAACCGCGTGTGCACATCAGCTATGGAAGCAACTATTTCAGGGATGGCAATGATTCAGGCCGGCATGGCCGATATCATCCTGACCGGTGGTACGGAACATATGTCGGGTATTGCCTATACTGTTCCCAGCGCCCGCTGGGGCTGCCGGCTGCAGGACCAGGTCTTTGTGGATGCCATGATTCATGCCCTCCATTGCGGATCTTTTCTCTTGCCCCATCCCGAAGAAGGCCCTGTGAAAGAAGGGATGCCTTTAGAGCTTTTCAAGGGAAAGCCATACATCATGGGGCATACCGCCGAGTTCGTGGCCCAACTGCACAACATCAGCCGTGAAGAGATGGACGAGGTTGCGTTGCGCAGTCACAACAACGCGGAAAGGGCGACATTAGAGGGAGTATTTAAGGATGAAATCGTACCGATCGAGGTGCCTCAGAGGAAGAAGCCGCCTATCATTTTCGATAAGGATGAGCACTTCCGTCCAGGGCTTACCATGGAACAATTAACAAAGCTGCCCCCGGCCTTTGTCCCAAAGATCGGAAAGGTAACGGCAGGAAATTCATCGGGCATTAACGATGGATCCAGCGCCATGATTATCATGTCCGCCGATAAGGCCAAAGAGTTGGGTATCCAGCCGATTGCACGAATACGGGCCACAGGCCGAGGAGCCTGTCATCCCTCGGTGATGGGTTTGAGCCCTGTCCCTGCAGTCAGGAATCTTTTCGAGAAAAATCCTGATATCAAGCTAAAGGATTTTGAACTGATTGAGCTAAACGAGGCATTTGCTGCCCAATACCTGGGTTGTGAAAAGGAATTGGGTCTGAACCGGGAGATCACCAATATAAACGGTTCCGGTATCGGCCTGGGTCATCCGGTCGGATCAACGGGAGTGCGCATTATGGTGACCCTACTCTATGCCATGAAAAAGAGGGGAAAAACTTTAGGCCTGGCCACACTTTGCGGCGGCGGCGGCGTGTCAATGGCGTGCGCATTGGAGATGATATAGAAGGCTGTCCGAGAATGAGAAATTTGTTGCAAGGTCAAGGAAGGCGAAGATTTTAACCGCAGGAATACATGGAGTATTTTGAGGATTAAAATCTGAGTCTGACGCAGAGATTGCGAAAAATAGCCATTCTCGGACAGCCTCGCTGTCAGCACCTGAACG
>DAOVUP010000230.1 GCA_030632525.1 Desulfobacteraceae bacterium
ATCCTCTATTTGCCTCTCTCTTTGTTTCAGAGAATCCAGCATGGTATTCAGAGACTGGGTCAATAACCCGATTTCATCATCAGGACCTGACTCCAGACGGGTCTCTCTCTTTCCCTCTGCTATCTCCTCGGCCTTGGTTACTATGTCTTCTATGGGCCGGGTGAAGAGTATTGCAACCGCCCATATCAGGGCAAAAGAGATGAAAATCCCGGCCACCCCCACAAAAATCATCAGATTTCTTGTCTTTGATAATCGCCCTACTATTGCCAAACGGGTTGCGTCCATTTCTACCACGGCCACCACGTCTCCAAAATAATCTCTTATGGGCCCCACTAAGATGCAGCTTTCTGGATGGCTGGAGGGGGAAATCGAAATTACCGGGGAATCAAGAGGGCGATCAGCCAGATGTTTAGCCGGGCAGGAAGCCTTTACCTCTCTCATGGTGGTAGAAAGAAGAGTGTAAGACTCACTCTTTTTTTCATATACGGTGATGTCAGCGCCCCAGCTATTCTTGAGATCTTCTAAAAAAGGCCTTCCAAACGGGTATCCTATCTCAAAACTGCCAACCAGCTCACCTCTGTAATGTACAGGGGCAACACCTCGAATGCCTAAGCCTGTCAGCCCCCATTCGAGACTCGCAATTCCCCTGCCACTTTTCATAACATCCATGATCGTTTTTCTGTAGGAGATCATCTCTTGACCAATATTCCGGGCATGCACCCGCAGGAATGATTTTCCGGGAGGGATATGAAAATGGAACTGCCTTATCCCGAAATCTCTTTTGAGACGTTCATACAGAGGCAATACGTAGGTGCAAAGGGCCTCAGGATCTCTATTTGCCAATAGTGCCTTGACCCGGGGATCCTCAGCGACGATCGTGGCCATGGCAAGGGCCTGATCCCCTTTATGCCCGATCCTCGTCAAAAAAAGATGGTAGAAATCGAGGATTTCCTTTCGCTCTTCCCTCTTAATGAGGTCTTGCTGCGAGCTCAGGCCGATATACACCAGCATCGTAGTCCCCAGGAAGGAAAACATAAGGAAGGGGATCAAGAGCTTCCATTTCAAACTGATACCTTGGATCCGGTATATGAAGTCTGATAGCATGGTTGTCAGAATGGAAAGTGCCTAAAGTTTAAAGTGCCTAAAATGCCTAAAGTTAAAAAATGGTGGCTTCGTAAAAAACTGAAGCCTTCAGGGTTGGGAGTAACGCCCTGGCAGCTAAGTATCGACAAGAATTCGCAATTCCTCAATCCCTAAATTCCTCAATCCATGTAAAAAGAACTTTTTACATGGACGTCAATATTCAATTTCCGTTTGAAACCAGGGGCATTTTGTTTATGTCCCTGAGGATTCTTCTCTGTCTTTTCAATACATAAGGGTTTGGGTTGGTTGGAGACCAGCGGTGTGGGCTTGGTAGGATGGCCGCTAACAGAGCGGCCTGGCGCCGGGAAACACGGGCGGATGAAATATGGAAATAGGCCCTTGAAGCTGCTTCGGCCCCCATGATCCCCTTTCCCCAGTCCACCGTGTTCAGATAGATCTCAAGGATCCTTTCCTTGGTCCAGAATATCTCAACAAGGACTGTGTAGTAGGCCTCCAAGATCTTTCTCCACAAGCTTCTGGCGGGCCAGAGAAATACGGTCCTGGCCGTCTGCATGCTAATAGTACTTGCGCCCCTGAAACCCTTTCTTGAAACCATATCTCTCATGGCTTCATTTATCTCCGTGAAATCGAATCCATTATGAGACAAAAACCGTTGATCTTCACCTGCAAGAACCGCTTTTCTCATATGGGGAGCTATCTCATTTAGCGGACGCCATTCTTTTATAGACGCTGCCTGCTTGCCGGACCCCATGTCCCGGATTCGCTCCCAGGCACTTATCACAGTAAAGGGTGGGTTTATAAACCTCAACAAGGCCACCTGTAAGACACTCAGAATCACAAAAAAGAACAGGGCAATCCCTATCCATTTTAGAATCCGGGGTAAAAACCTCTTTTTCCTCTTCTTCTTGGGCAAAACAGAATTATCCCTGATGTTCCTTCACGTCTTCCCATGCCCGGTTCATCTGATCCAGGGTGGCCTCTTCCAGCCCTATTCCGGAATCGGCTAATCGCGCTTCCATCTTCTCAAAACGCTCTAAAAACTTCTGATTTCCCTTTCTCAGGAGATCTTCGGCATTTGAGCCCGAGTGTCTTGCTAAATTCGTCAGACTAAAAAGAAGATCGCCCATCTCCTCGACAATCCCTTCCTGATCCCCATCGTTTATAGCAGACCTCAATTCCTCAACCTCTTCCTGGACCTTTGCCCAAACTTCATCCCTATTCGCCCAATCAAACCCGACCTTGGAGGCCCTTTCACTCAACCTGTGCGCCCTTAAAAGGGCCGGTAAACCTGAAGGGATACTCTGAAGCAAAAACGAGGTGTTATTGGGCTTCCCTTTTTCCGTCCTCTTTATCTTAACCCAGTTGGATGAAACATCTTCAGCGCTCTCTACCCTTGTGTTGCCGAAAACATGGGGGTGTCTGCGGATCATCTTTTCGGTGATCCCTTCAATAACCTCATTGAAATCAAATTCCCCCCTCTCTGATGCCAATTGGGCCAAAAAAAGGATTTGAAACAGAAGATCACCCAGTTCTGAGCAAACCTCCCCGGACGATGAGCCTTCGAGAGCGTCTAAGACTTCATAGGCCTCTTCAAGAAGGTATATCTTAATGGTAGAATCTGTCTGCTTGGCATCCCACGGGCAGCCGCCAGGGCCTCTGAGCCGAGCCACCAACTCCACGAGAGATCGCATTGCACCTGCCAATCTATCTGTGTTCATCTTTCCCGGTAGGGCCCCCGATCTTTTCCGAAATGGCCTGTTCGATCCTTTCCTTCTGCTCGACAAATTGCTTCTTCAAATGCTGATAGGCCCCGGGAGACAGGAGTCCGACGATGGATTGGTAAGAATTGATAATAATGGGCGCCAGTTTTGAATCAGTTATGAGATTTGACTTCGAAGGGACAAAAAAGGTAAGCAAAACGATGGCAAAATAGGTTATTATAACACCCTTTAAGACAGCCAGGGCCGCACCTAAGGTCCTGTCTGCCCAGCCTAAAAAGATCTTTTTGACTAATTTTTTCAGCAACCAGCCAACAACATTGCAGAGGACAAGGACAACCAAAAAAATAAGCGCAAAACTGATCAAAGGAAGAAATTTCCCTGATGGGAGGAAGGCCTTCAACAAATCCGTCATCTGCGGTTGATAAACAGAAGCAAGCCAGATGCCTAAGATGACCCCTGCAAGAGATCCCACCTCCCGGATAAATCCCCGGAATATGCCACGCACTATCAAAAAGATCATGCAGGCAATTATGATCAGGTCAAGCAGGTTCATATGGCTTTTAGCCTAAAGGATGATGGTCTCGTAAAAAGTCTCCAAGGCCGTCACTTCCGCTCACAGCGGGATTCAAGGTTTAAAGGTTATAGTCTACAGATATCCTTAACTAGTGTCCGAACGAAAACCAGAATTTTTCGTTCAGATCAAGGAAGGCGAAAATTTTAACCGCAGGAATACATTGAGTATTTCGAGGATTAAAATTTGAGTCTGACGCAGATATGGGCGAAAAAGACAG